>DAOWFB010000129.1 GCA_030638205.1 Thalassospiraceae bacterium | reverse complement strand
TCAAGCACACCGCTAACCCGTTCCAGCTATCATGCCGATGATGATTTTGCCGCACTAAAGGCTGCGCGCGCCAAGATTGTGCGCAATGGTGCGGATAGCTAATAACCATGCCAGTCTACTCGGAAAAACGCATACTTCCATTTACCCCCGATGAAATGTTCGACCTTGTTATTGGGGTGGAACATTACCCTGAATTTTTGCCGTGGTGCGTGGCGACCCGGATAAATTCAAAAAGCGGCGATAATTTAGCTGGGCAAATGTCAGCCGACATGGCCATTGGTTTTAAATCATTTCGCGAAACCTATACCAGCAAGGTTACGTTCGAAAAACCCACCGCAGAAAAAGATGGGCATATTCATGTTACCGATAGTAACGGCCCGTTTAAACGCCTTGAAACCGATTGGGTGTTTATTTCGACAGATGGTGGCTCAGAAGTAGAATTTAATATTGATTTTGAATTTCGTTCAAAAATGATGGAAACGCTTATAGGTAAGGTTTTTGATAACGCAACTAGGCGCATGGTCGATGCGTTTGTTACGCGCGGCGAAAAGCTTTATGGGAAACGTGGGTAACTCAGCCTGCTGCAACCACATTTAAAAGCTTTAGCCCACTTTCAACCGCCTGAATACGAACCCGTTCGCGATCACCTTTAAAAATGTGACGTTCATGCCTGATGGACGTCCCTTTTCTTGCCACCGCCATGTGGACAAGTCCAACTGGTTTTTCATCGGTGCCGCCACCGGGCCCGGCAACACCGGTAATGGAAAGGGAAATATCAGCGTTTGAATTGGCAATGGCACCTTCGGCCATGGCAATGGCCACTTGCTCGCTTACCGAACCAAAGTTTTTTAAAAGCTTTTCCGTAACGCCTAGCATTTCGGTCTTGGCCTGATTGGAATATGTCACAAACCCACGATCAAATATGTCGGACGAGCCATTTACCGCGGTAACACACCCGGCAACCAAGCCGCCGGTGCAAGATTCCGCCAGCGCCAGTTTAATCGCATTTTTGCGGCAGGCATTGATTAGGTCTTCGGCCATGATGATTAGTATTTCAGGATACATTTGATACCTAACCTAGCCAATTTAACAGAAACATCATGACCGCAAGCCCGGCAATGCCAGCAAGAACGTCATCAAGCATAACCCCTAATGCACCGCCGATTTTTTTATCGGCAACTGATATGGGCCAAGGTTTAAGCACGTCAAAAACCCTGAACAGAAAAAACCCAAGGGCATAGAGAATCGGGTCAGGGGCTTGGGCGGAAAATCCGGGGATGGCCGCCAAAAGCACTATCCATTGGCCCGCCACCTCATCAATTACAATGGCGCCGGGGTCGTGGGATTTGCTTAAATCCATGAAAACGCCAGAACTCCAAACGCCTAAGGCAAAAACCACCAATATTCCACCAATAAGGGCTGCATTTCCGCCCGCAACCTGCAAACCCCAGGCAAAGGGCAGTGCGGCCATAGAGCCCCAGGTTCCCGGTGCTTTGGGCAGGTATCCTGCGCCAAACCACGTTGCGGCCAGCACCAATGGGTTGCTCAAAGACGGTCTGACAGAGGGTTTTATCGAATCTGTTTCCATTTATGAGGATAATAGCCGTCATAATGGCCATGTCTAAGACCAATAACACCGAATTGACTTGCCAGATATCAGCTAAATCGATACTTTTTTATATAAATTCAAGGCTATAGCTGCAATTTTGAAGTAAATAGCCACGATCTGAAAGTTATGTGACGCCTGTCGCTGACATAACTTTTGCGTATGGTAACAATAATAATAATGCTAAGACCATGGGCCACGCCCATCGATATCATAGCGGGAGAGTTTTTTAATGGGGAAAGCGGAGCGTCTGAAGCACCTGCTTGATCAGATAGATGCCCGTTTACGGGTAATGTTTCCATTTCGCCAAATTGTTTTTCGCAGCGAAGGCAAAGTATCGTGCATAAACCTCGATCATCGCTTTCAAAGCTCAGTAACAGCCTTGATTATTGCCGTTACTACATGGGTGACATTTTCATCTATTAGCGTATTTCTGCATGAACGCGAGCTTATTGCCAAGGACACGCAAATTGCAGATGTCCGTGTTGCTTATCGTAGCCTTCTTGGCGAAGTAGCTGAATATCAGAAAAAATTTACCGGCATCATTGGTGATCTGGAAGAAAACCACGCATTGATGCTCAGCCTTTCGGGCAAGAATGCAATACTGCGCCAAGATCTCGATAACTTTAGCGGCACCCGCCAGACCAGGGCGCAAATTGAATCCGTGCGTTCGGCCATGAAGGGTATGCTCAATGATGTTGAGAAAAAGGTTCAATCGCTGGCCCAGCGTAATTTTTCCATCAAAGACGATCTAAACACAATTGAAGGCGACCTGCAGCTAGCATTAACCGAACGTAATTCGGCGCTGCTGGAAAGCACCCAAATGCGTCGCGACATCAAGGTTCTTGAAAATAAACTGGTCGATCTTGAGGAAAAAGAAAATTCAACAGTTGATCAACTGATTGAGCAAACCGAATCTCAAGTTCTCAACATGGAACGGTTGATAGAAATTGCCGGGCTGGATGTTGAAGATGTAATGGATGGCGATGATAGTCTTGTTGCCGGTCAGGGTGGCCCGTTTATTGAAATTAAACCAGACGGAAGGCCGGGCGGAAGGCTTTCTTCAAAACTTACCAACCTTGAAAACAAGCTGGCGTATTCTGAATCGTTACAATCGGTTTTACGTAAAATGCCGATGGCGGCACCGCTTCAGGGTTATTATATAACCAGTAATTTTGGCAAACGCCGCGATCCCGTAAACCGTAAGTGGTCAATGCATTATGGTATGGACATGGGCGCAGCCCCCAGATCAAAAATAACAGCACCAGCGCCGGGCAAAGTTATCCATGCCGGGTGGAAGGGTAATTTTGGTAAATTGCTGGAAATTGACCATGGCGCTGGGATTGTGACCCGCTATGGGCATTTGAGCAAAATTATGGTAAAAAAAGGTCAGACTGTTTCTTTTGGGGAGAAGGTTGCAATTATTGGCAGCACCGGGCGTTCAACAGGCAGACACCTTCATTACGAGGTGATGTTCAAGGACAAAGGGATTGATCCCATGAAATTTGTAAAGGCAGGTCGCTATGTTTTCCAGGAATGATAAAAACAAAGCCGTTAATAGCACAGGTGTAGATCAGCAGGCCAAGACCAAGGCCAAAGTTCCATCTATTATGAGCTTAGATCTTGTGGTTACCGGTAACATCGTTAGTGATGGCGAAATTCAAATTGATGGCGAAGTTATTGGTGATATCAAAAGTAATGTATTGCTAGTCGGCGCAAGCGCAAAAATTAAAGGCGAGATTTTTGCCGACACCATCCATATTCACGGAAGCGTTAATGGCCAAATAAAAGCCAAAACAGTTCATTTGGCCAAAACCGCACACGTAGTGGGCGATGTGCTTCATGAAAACCTTTCTATCGATGAGGGCGCATTTATCGAAGGCCACATCACCCGCATGAACGATGCTCCAGTCAGGGCTTCTGATGAAAGAGTTAATCTTGTTGTTAACAAGCCGCAACAACAAAAGGTAGCAGGGCAAGCGCCCACAGCCAATGCAGCAACGGGTGCTACTGAGAAGAAGGCAGCAACCAGCATTTAAGCGGTTATTGATTTTTTAAAAATCCAAACAAAGTCCGGTAGCAATGCCGGGCTTTTTTATTTTTTTGTATTTAAGGCAAAGCGTTCATCAACCAGCTTTTGTCTGTAAACGTACAGGTTGCCTATGACCCGATGTACATAATTGCGGGTTTCATCAAAGGGGATCATTTCTATCCAGTCAATGGTATCGATTTTTTCGTCTCTGGGATCGCCATGATTTCTAATCCATTTTCTAGCCCTGCTGGGGCCGGCGTTATAAGCTGCCAACGCCAGAATGTACGAGCCTTTGAATTGTTCGATTAGCGATGCCAGATAGGTTTTGCCAATTGTTATGTTGTAATTGGGGTCTTGCAAAAGCTTGTCACGGGAAAATCTGATATTAGCCGAGCGGGCAACTTTTTTTGCCGTTGTTGGCATAACCTGCATCATTCCCCGCGCCCCAGCACCGCTTCTGGCGCCGGGGTAAAAAGAGCTTTCTTGACGAATAACCGCAAGCACAAGCGGGGTTTCAACGTTTGCCCCATTTTTTAAACTAGGCGTAGTTATGGCTGGGTAGGCGCTGCCACGCAAAGGCGAGCCTAGCCTGTGTGCTTTTTTTCTTATTCTCAATGACAGATCAATGCGCCCGCTTGCGCTGGATAGTTCGGCAACTGCCTCGCGCCAGCTATCGCCAGACCCCATTTCCGCCAACGCAAGAACAAACGAACGCATTCTTTTTTGTTCGCCAATTTCAGCCAACATGCGAATTGCCCTTGCCAGCGGGTGCTTGCTAAGGCGCTCGGCGTCGTTTGATTTTATTTTGGCCTCGGTGGCAAGCGGGGCATTTGTTTTGCTAATCAATTTTCCTGAAATATCATGCCCAAGTTTCTTTTGCGCCAATTGGCCGTAAAATGTGGTTGGATAAGACGCCGCCTGTTTGTATTTATCCCGCGCTAATTTTGTGTTTCCTATATTTTCTTCTGTCCGGCCCAGCCAGTACGCCCCGCGCGCTTTTGAAACAGGGTAGCTGACGGCATTGAGCATTTTTTCAAAATGTTTTTTGGCGACCTTTGGCTGGTTAAGAAAGCGAAGTGCTATCCAGCCCGAAAGCCATTCAGCATCTGAAAATTGAACAGAAGATTCCGCTGGCAAAGAATGTTTCGATGTTATGCGGTATGCATCTTCAGGTCTTTTTTTACGCAG
>DAOWFB010000012.1 GCA_030638205.1 Thalassospiraceae bacterium | reverse complement strand
GTGCCAGTATATCGGCGCTGGTGGCGGCTATGGTGATGGGCCGTCCGCGCATGGAGCCGGAATTATCGATTAACAATGTCACTACCGTGTCGCGAAAATCCGCGTCCAGTTCTTGTTTGAACGAAAGCGGGCCCAGCGGATCGGTCACTACGCGTGATAAGCGCCCGGCATCGAGCATGCCTTCTTCCAGATCAAATTCCCATGAGCGTGATTGTTTTGCCATCAGGCGGCGTTGTAAGCGGTTGGCAAGCTTACCAACCACGCCTTCTAGTTTTGATAATTGTTTATCCAATTGTTCACGCAGCCGGATAAGCTCGGTTACTTCGCCTAAATCTTCGGCCCGGACTATTTCGTCAAATTCGTTGCAATATGTGTGATAGGGCGGGGTTTTAGGTTCGTTTTCCGGCCAGTTACCGTTTTGTTCGGTTGGCCCGGCCGGGTTTTCGCCGCCGATCATCATGTCTTGGCCGTCACCATCGCCACCGCCTTCGTCGCCAAACACCATGTCGCTTGGCGCTTGCTGGCCCATGTCGCCAGAGGTTTCGCCGCTTTCTCCGCCTTCGCCTTGTTCGTCTTGTTCGCTGTTATCACCATTTTCAGAGGCATCGTCCTCGGCCTCTTCTTCTTCGTTCTGGTTGGCCGGCGGAATATCGGTAAAATCTAGCTGATGAAACATTTCAGCAGCGACCGTGGCAAAGGATTTTTGGTCATCAAGAACCAGCGCTAATTTATCGAGCGCATCAGGCGCGCGCTCGGCTAACCAGCCACGCCACAGATCGGCCAATGCCTTGGCTGGTGCGGGCAATGTTTCTTTGCTCAAACGTTCACGCGCAAGCAGGCCCAATGCCTGTAACGTATTGGCCGGGTCGCGTTCAGATATGCCTTTGTAATCTTTTGCCGTTTTGGCGTGGATGGCGCTCAGGTTTTTACGCACCCCGGGGTAATCAATTTCACCAAGGGCCTCGACCCGCACTTGTTCGAGAACATTAAATAGCTTTTTGGCATCAACCCCTTCGGGGCTCATGCGCTTATGTGTAGCCTCGTCATGGTAATGCAGACGCAGCGCAATAGCATCGGCACTTCCGCGAAGCTGTTTTATGTCTGTCAGGCTTGGTTTATCGGCAGGCTCAGGCAAAATAGCAGAATTTCCTGAAAGACTGGCCGTTTCCATTCCACGAGAGAAATTTATAATTACTTCCTTGCGTCCAGCCATGGCTTTTAACGTAGCCTGAGTTACGCGTTTTATAATTTCTGGATTTGTTTCTTTTTTAAACAACTATCTATCAACCAGATTGGTTGCCGACGCTAGATGTTACCGCTTCCGGTAAATCCTTGCCAAAACAGCGTTGGTAATATTCGGCAACTATTGAACGTTCTAGCTCATCACACTTGTTAAGGAAGCTAAGGCGGAACGCTGTTCCAATACTGTTAAAAATTTCAGCGTTTTCCGCCCAGGTTATAACGGTGCGCGGGCTCATAACTGTTGAAATATCGCCCTGCATAAAGCCTTCGCGGGTTAGCTCGGCAACCCGAACCATGGCGGCTACGGTTTCTTTACCTTTGGCGGTGTCGTAATGGGGTGCCTTGGCCAGCACAATGGCGACCTCGTCTTTGTGCGGCAGGTAGTTCAGCGTGGCAACAATATTCCATCTGTCCATCTGGCCTTGGTTGATTTGTTGGGTGCCATGGTAAAGACCGGTGGTATCGCCAAGGCCAACAGTGTTTGTTGTGGAAAAAAGCCTAAAGCTGGGGTGGGGATGTATGACCCTGCTTTGATCTAGTAGCGTAAGCTTTCCCTCGACCTCTAGCACACGCTGAATAACAAACATGACATCGGGCCTGCCGGCATCGTATTCGTCAAAAACTATGGCTACCGGGTGCTGCAATGCCCACGGCAAAAGGCCTTCGCGAAATTCGGTCACCTGTTTGCCGTCTTTTAATACAATCGCATCCTTGCCGACCAGATCAATACGCGAAACATGACTGTCGAGATTGACCCGCACCATTGGCCAGTTAAGCCGTGCGGCCACCTGTTCAATGTGGGTTGATTTGCCGGTGCCGTGATAACCTTGCACCATTACCCGGCGGTTGTGTTTGAAGCCGGCCAAAATTGCCAACGTTGTATCAAAATCAAATTGATAGGCATTGTCTATGGCCGGAACGTGCTCTTCACCAGCGCTGAACGCTGGAACATCCATGTCGATGTCGAGACCAAATGTCTGGCGAACATCAAGCGATATATCCGGTGCATTTAACGGAAATTCATCAGAAGAAGCGGGGGAAGCTGAACCTTGTTTGTTGGTGCTCATAGTATTTGCATTTCTTTCTATTTAAATATTTTGCTAATTGGCTATAAAAGATAGTTATCAAACGCAACCATAATTAATTGGTATGCTTCTGATATATCTTTGAATTTTTCTTCAGATTTTTTGTCACCGCCATTGGCATCTGGGTGGTGCAGCTTGACCAGTTTTTTATACTTACTTCTTACTTCTTCTTTGTTTGATGGCGGGTCGATATCCAGCAGGGCATAAGCATGCATCAATTTTGTATCATGACGGGGTTTTTCCTCAAGCCCATCTTTTTTACCCCGAGCTTTGCCACCCGTCATTTCTTCATAAATACCGAAATCATCTTTTATCTTTATCCCATCAGGGCCAAAGCGCGCTTTGTGTGCAGCCGGGCCGGAGCCCAGTTTCCATGTTGGACGCTGCCAAACGGTATCGTTTCTTATTTCGTTTTCTACCTCATCTTCGCTCAAACCTTCGAAGAAATTCCATGATTTATTGTGTTCGCGGGCATGGTCAACGCAGTACCAGACATAATCATTTATATGCCGGGGTGAACGATTGGCTTTGTGCTCTGCCGTGTTTTTGCATCCCGGCCATTCGCATGACGGAACACTTTCTTTCTTGACGGTCTCATCAACGAAAGAGGGGGTAAAGCCGGTGTTTATTGCTCTTTTATTCATGATATAACTATGGGCTTCCTGCCCGTTTCTTGCAAGGATTGGGGAATTTAACCATTTATCTTGACTGGGGGGCAGGGTATGACCATTTCTTTAGTCTCAGGCAATAAGGCCATAAATCCCTAGGAGAATTTAATGCGAATCCAAAGCGCAATTAAGGAAAAAATTACCGCTCAACTGACACCCACCAGCCTCGAGATAATTGACGATTCTGACAGCCACATCGGACATGCCGGTGCTCACCCCGAAGGTGAAAGTCATTTCAAGGTGGTTGTGGTATCGGATAAATTTGATGGAAAAAATAAGGTTGAACGTCAGCGCATGGTCTATGAGGCAATAAAAGACGAGATGAGCAACCATATTCACGCCCTTGAGCTAAAGACGTTAACGCCCACGGAAGCGGAAGATAAATAAAGTTTTATTAAATTTATTCGTATAGTAAGAATTTATAAAATTAGCTTGCACACCTTTTTGTAATACTGTTTTATGTCCTCGTTCTAGAGGGGGGGCGCAAAGCACAAAACCCAAAAAGGGATTAAAACATTGTCCTCTATTAATAGTAAGCTCGTTAGCAGAAACGTAACAATTTTAGGTCACAGAACCAGTATTCGTCTTGAAGTCTACATGTGGGAAGCATTTGACGAAATATGCACACGCGAGGGTCTTAGCTCGCACAAACTATGCGCCATGATTGATGACAATCGGGAAAATTCCAGCCGCACTGCTGCGGTTCGTGCGTTTGCGGTAAATTATTTTCGCTCAGCATCCACCGAAGAAGGCCACAGTAACGCCGGTCATGGTACGTTTTCAGCAAGTGAAAATGTTTCAAGCAACACTCAGCTATTGAGAGCTTAAATAATTTTATGCATTATCTTCGGGCTGTAACGGAGGTGTAATCCTCAGCGCGGTTATTTGCTGGTGATGGCGGCGCATAATTTCAAATCTAAATCCATGAAACATAAAATTTTGCCCAACTTCGGGTATGCGCCTGGCTTCATGCAATATTAAACCAGCCGCAGTTGCTGCTTCTTCATCGGGAAGACGCCAGTCAAATTGGCGATTAAGGTCGCGAATGGTAACGTCGCCCTGCACAACAAAGCTACCATCAGGATGCAGGTGTACACCGGGTACGGAAATATCGTGCTCGTCGGATATATCGCCGACTATTTCTTCTAAAATGTCTTCCAATGTTACAATGCCAAGCAGGCTTCCGTATTCGTCAACCACAAGCGAGAAATGTTCCCGCCTAGAACGAAACGCCTGAAGCTGATCTGAAAGCAAGGTGTATTCAGGAACAAACCACGGCTTGGCAGCAATAGATATTATATCTATATCGTCAATGCTTTTTCCCGCGCTCTCGTGTGCGCGAATTTCACGCAGCAATGCTTTGGCATGCAAAACACCAACAATGTTGTCTTGGCTTCCTTTCCAGATTGGTATCCTTGTATAGGGACTGCCCAGAACTTCGGTAATTATTTTTTCTATTGAATTTCCGGCGTTAAGCGTTGCCACCATACGGCGGTGAATCATAATTTCGCCTACCTGCACATCGGCAAGGTCAAGAACGCTTCTTAGCATATGGCGATGTTGTTC
>DAOWFB010000026.1 GCA_030638205.1 Thalassospiraceae bacterium | reverse complement strand
CGGCGTAACCAAACCCAAAAATGCCAAAAATTAAACCAAAAATTAAAAAAGTAATTAAGACCGTCCGTGCCGCATCTGAGCTTGCAGCTCAAGTTGGCGCATGGCGGGATGATGGAAAAAAAATTGGTCTGGTGCCGACCATGGGCGCGTTGCATGCCGGGCATATGGCGCTTGTGCACAGGGCAAAAAAAGTTTGTGACAAAGTTTGCGTAACGCTGTTTGTTAACCCGACCCAATTTGGCGAAGGCGAAGACTTTAATTCTTATCCCCGTGACGAAGAAAAAGACTGCGCCATGTTACAAGACGCGGGCGCAGATATTTTATACGCGCCCACTGTGGCTGAAATGTATCCAAATGGTACAACCGCCACGTTGAGCGCGGGCAAGCTTGGAAACATTTTAGAAGGCACGTTTCGCCCCGGCCATTTTGATGGCGTGGCAACGGTGGTCGAACGTTTGTTTTCTCACACCAATCCCCATGTGGCATTTTTTGGGGAAAAAGATTATCAGCAGCTACAGGTCATAAAGCAGATGACCATTAAGCAAAAAATTGGGGTGGAAATAGTGGGCGTGCCAACCGTGCGCGGTGATGATGGGTTAGCGCTGTCATCGCGCAATGAATATTTAACCGCCGCCGAGCTTGCGCTGGCACCCACGCTGCACCAAACATTGCAAGCGGTTGCCGGCTGGTTTGTAGATGGCGAAGACATGCCCGCCATCTTGGCCCGGGCAACCGAAGCCTTGGAAAAAGTTGGCTTTGGCCCGGTTGATTATGTGGCGGTAGTAGACGCAACTACGCTTGAGCCATTAAAAACATATTCAGCCCATGTGCCGGCGCGGGTGCTGGTAGCGGCTAAACTGGGCCGGGCCAGGCTAATCGATAACATTGCGGTAACCGCTCCATGAACGGTTATGTCGGTTTATTCATTTCGGCATTTTTGGCCGCAACTATTGTTCCATTTTCATCCGAAGCAGTCCTTGCATCGCTTACCGTGGCTGGCGGCTGGGACGCTCTTACATTATGGCTGGTGGCAAGCACCGCCAATACCTTGGGTGCCGTGGTTAATTGGGTGCTGGGACGCTGGTTGGTGCATTTTCAAGATAGGAAATGGTTCCCGTTCAAAGAGCGCGACCTTGAAAAAGCAGATAAGTGGTTTCAGCGTTATGGGGTGTGGTCGTTATTGTTATCGTGGGTGCCGTTAATTGGCGACCCCATAACCTTTGCCGCAGGGTTTTTGCGGGTCAGGTTTTTGGTTTTTATTATTTTGGTGGCCATTGCCAAATCGGCAAGATACGCAGCTGTAATTGCATTGGCACAAAATCTTATTTAGGTAATAAAAAACGGCCCCAAAATCATGAGGCCGCTTTTTAGATTATTTTTACTGGCGCATTAACGAAGATAAAGATGAACCTCGTTTGATTTGCTGGCAGCGGCTGTTTTTGCCGAAACAGCAACCCGTGCCGGTGGTAAGCCCATTTCAACCAGCGAACGAAGAACTTCTTCGGCGTGCCTGCGTGCCTTGGTTGAATTAAGCGCAACCCGTGCGGTACCACCAGATGTTGGAGCAACTGCTACAAGGTCAAACGCTGCATCGGGGCGACGTTCAAGCACTTGACCAACGGCATTGTAAAGCGCTTGCTGGTAAGGAACTTTGTCACGATCAAAGCGAATAACCACTAGCGGGCGACGTCCGGTAGTGTCCATGGGTAAACCGGCAATTGGGCCGGGGCCTTTTGCTGCGGTTGCCACGTTTGAAAGGCTGGCACCATAAATTTCACCAGATTTAATTCCAGCAGCAAGGGTGTTTAGGTTTGAACGCTCCTGCGCCACATATCCGCTTTGGCGACGAATGTCGTCGGCGACTTCATCAAGTAGGCGTTCAATAAGAATAACAGTTTGGTCAACCTCATCTGAAAGTATGGTTAGTTGACTGTGGTCTTCATCAACCGAACCTGACACACCGAATGCAGCGCGGGTTGATTCCGCCAGATAGGCAGACATTGTCGACATTCCAGAAATGGATGTCGCAAGTTTATTCATGCCAGCTATGTCTGAATTTAGTGCATCAAGCAAATCTTGTGCTGCGTTAAATTGTTGCACCAACACAGGGTTGCCCGGTGTTGTGCCAACTTGAAGACGGGCATTAACCCCACCAACGGTATTGTGATATGTTTGTGAATTAGCAACCATGCCCGCACGTAGCGTTTGCAGTTCTGAATTGTGTGTTGATACCGCATCTTGCAAACGTTGAAGTTCGCTACGCAATTCAACTACCTTGCGACCAACAAAGGTTCCAGTATCAGCACCAGGCGAAACACCAACCGGAGCAAAATTTGTTTGCCCAAGTTGTGGCGGCTGTGTGCCGTTTGCGTTGGCATCCGAATTGTGTACGGGTGCCGCCGCTTGGTCTGATGTTACAGGCGCTGCGGGGTCTTCACCTGAGAGTGAAGGCCAGAAAGCCGATTCTGAAAATGAACATGCTGGAAGCAGTAATGTTGCCCCTAAAATGATAGCCCGGTATTTGAATAAAACCATGTTTGCGCTTTCGCCTTTAAAATTTTTAAGATTTTTAATATTTGCCCCGAGCCCCAGGATTTCATTTCAAATCAACGAAGTACCAAGCCCCATAATTTATTTTGTTGAGATATTACTCAATGCCCCATCCCGGGACAAGAACCGATTTTACTAGTCTCCCTCAAGACTTTATCCCCATATGGGCACCATACCGGGTCAATTATGATCAGTACAGCATGCTGACCCCCAAAAAAACCCCATCTTCCCCCATCTTCCCCTTGCTAATGGCGCGTGGCTGGAGTAGGTTCCGCCCGCATTTAGCGTGCAAATGAAGGCATTTCAAGGCCTTGAGAGCCAAATATGTGCGCCCGTAGCTCAACTGGATAGAGTGCCAGACTACGAATCTGGAAGTTGGGAGTTCGAGTCTTCCCGGGCGCACCATTCTCTTTTTTCAATTTTTTACCCTTAAGGCCACCCCATAAATTATTTTTTTGGGTGATTATCCACCATTTTTTGGAGACTTTATTTGTCCCCAGCGGGGGGATCTTGGATTTTGGCACCATTGATGCTCGCCGCGATGTTCGTGGCATCGTCATCATTTTCGCCCTCCATCCACCATAGGGCAGGGTCGCCCTTGCCGCCGGGTTTGCTCGGTAGGCGGTCTTCGGTTCTGGCAATATTTTTTTCCGTTACCCGTACCATTCTGGTTAATTCTTGCTCGGCGTAAACATCACGTGCACCGGAAAAAGCTTCAACCGCTTCTTCAAAAATTTTAATTTCTTCGGTTATATGGCCAAGCGTAAAAAGAGCAGAACCAAGATTATTTTGCGTTGCCGCCCAATGCAAAGGCATTTCTTTGCGTTTGCGAACTTCAAGCGCCGAACGGCATGCTGATATTGCGCGCTCGACAACCTCTTTATTATTTTTTTCGCGCCCTAATAATTGTGCCGCTTGTGCAAGGTTATTCATTACATCAGACCACAAATTAGGGGTTTGTTTTTTGGAAAGAACTTTTAATGCTGACTGAAAAGACCCAAGCGCTGCTTTAATGGAATCTGTGCCACCGCTTACAACATCAAGCCTGTACAAAACATCACCGAGCCTGCCTTGGGTGGTGGCCCAAGGAAATGGCGTTGTCTCAAGCGAGAAAACTTCCAATGCTTCTTTATAGCTGGCCTCTGCCAGTTCAAGATTGTCTAGGTCGCGCTTGTTTTTTTCGGCCAGACTTTGCAAAACCATACCAAAGTTCTTTTTTAGATAGGCCCAATTAATTGGTGCTTCTGTTTTTGATGTACCTTTGAGGGCATTGCCATATGAAATTACCGCGTTCTGATAGATTTCTGTGCCGGGAAATAAATGGGCAAATGAGGCAAGCGAATTTGCAAGCGCTGCATGGGCAGAGGCAATTTCACGCGGGGTGAAGTCTTCCGGCAGCAATTGCATTGCCGTTCCCGCATCTTCAATTGCATCCGGAGCATGCATTCTGCGAAATTGTTCTTTGTAGATATTTTTTGTATGAACTGCCGCTAACGCTGTTGCTCTTAGCAGTCCACCAAGAACTGCTGGATCAAAGCCAACCGGAAGCATTAATGCCTGAAAGGGTGAAAATACACCGGGAGGGTCTTCGTCCGCCGGTGGCGGGGCTACGAAATGGATGTACATGGTTGTTCCCGGTTCTGGGATATTTCCCCATATAACCAGATCTAAATTGTTTTTTCCCAATACTTCAAATGCATCGGCGCACGCTTTTGGCAATTGCAAGGCCCGGTCTTCTTCTAGGTCTATGGGCGAGGCCGCCTTGATTATTTTTGTACGCACACCCTTCATTCTATTAAATGATTGAACAAGGGCACGCTCATGATTAACGCCTGCTGCATCAACAAATTGCATAACACCAATTTCAATAGCTGGCGGCTTGGCACCAAGGCCCATAAGGCGATCTAACAATCCTTGCTTTGGCTTGTTTGTCGCAGCATTGTTTGGTTCTGGGTTTGTTTTTGGATTTACCAATAAATATTTCCTTAAATATTCCTTGCGGCCTATTTAGACATTCCCGCTCAATACACTTTGAAGATCTTTACGTACTCGAGATGCTAAATCATTCCATCCTTCGGTTGGGCTTTTTCTAAAAATCTTAATGCTGGGATACCACGGAGTATTGCTTCTTTCCAATAGCCAACACCAATCCCCGCCGGGGGCCGCCAAAAGCCACACCGGTTTCCCCATGGCACCCGCCACATGGGCTACGGCACTATCTATGGTAATAACCAAGTCTAATTGCTCTATAATCCCGGCAATTTCGGCTAAATCGGTGCTTTCGCCCACCGCATCAAAAACAAGCTCCTGAACACCTATTTCCTCTATTTCCATGCGGGCAGGGCCGCTAACCAACGAGAAGGCCGCAAGGCCCGGAAGGGCTATTATTTCCATTAATTCTTCTAGTTTGCAGGAGCCGTTTTTTTGTCTCGACCCAGAACTGGCTTCATCGGACCATACAATACCCAGAGCCAATTTTGTATTGGGGCTAATTTCAAGCTCATGGAGCGGTTGAACAGGTGGGCGCAGGTATGGTGTTTCGTTTGGAATGTTTTCAATTGTTGTTTTCAATCTACCCGGCAGGCTGAGCAGTGGTATTTGAAAATCAACATTAATATCCGTAATGCCCGGGCCAACATCTGTACCCGTTTCAATAACCCTGTCTATGTCAGGTGATAATCTAAGCAGATTTGCAGCCTGTTTGGGCGCTTCCATAATAACAGTTGCCCCTAACAATTTAAGGTTGCGGGCAAAGCGGGCAATCATAATTTGGGTACCAGGATTTCCTTCGTGGGTAATTAGTATGGTGCGTCCGCTAAGCTGTTGCCCTTGCCAAAGGGGGATGTTGTCCCGTTTAGGT
>DAOWFB010000066.1 GCA_030638205.1 Thalassospiraceae bacterium | reverse complement strand
CTTGTAAAATTTATCATCGTCAGGTGCCGCAACAAGTGCCGAAAGTAGCGGCGGAATATTTATTCCGCTTTCATCTAATTTTTCTGCAAACCACGCAGGGCCGATTTTATCAATAAGTTCAAACGGCCCCCATTTCCAGTTGTAGCCAAGGCGCATGGCCCTATCAACGCGTTCGATGTCGTCTGATATTTCCGGGACTAGCGATACCGCATAAGCAAGGGTTCTGCCCAACACGTCCCAAGCATAGCGACCTTCGGCACTATCATGGGAAAGAACACCCCTTAGGCCATTTTTTTTATATTCTTTGGCAGCTGGTGGGGTCGGGCGTTTGGCGGTTGAATATTCGCCGCTACCTAAATCTATAACCTCTTTTATTTTTTTGCCACCATCGGTGTTAAGTCGGTAAAAGCCACCCTTGCCCTTGCGTCCGGTATAGCCGTCGGTAATCATTTTGTCCAAAAGCTTAGGTTGTGCCCCCAAATCAATTAGAGCATCGGTTTTAGGTAAGGCCGCTTCCATGCTTTTCATTACGTGGGGCATTAAATCAAGCCCAACTAAATCAAGCAGGCCAAAGATACCTGTTTTGGGAATACCTGCCGGGCGGCCAAGAACCGCATCTGCCTTTTCAACCCCAATACCTTGTTTAAAGGCTTCGTTTACTGCTGCACCCAGCCAGTATGTGCCGATGCGATTGGCAATAAAACCCGGTGTATCTTTGGCATGAACAATGCTTTTGCCAAGACTGTTATCGGCAAAGCTTTCAAACCTGCTTAACGCACCTTTATCGCAATCCGGGGCGGAAATAATTTCTAACAGTCGCATATAGCGTGGCGGGTTAAAAAAGTGAGTAATGAAAAATCTTTTTTTAACGTCCTTTGGCAGACCCTTGGCAAGCACCGCAAGCGGGATGGTCGATGTATTGGATGATAAAATTGCATCGTTTTTTAAATGTGGGACAAGTTTGGCATAAAGATCATGCTTGATATCAATATTTTCTAAAACAACCTCGACCACCCAGTCGCAGTTTTTTATTTTATCAAGGTCATCTTCGATATTGCCCGGCGTTATGCGCCCGGCAAAACGGGGGTGCATTAGTGGTGCCGGGTCGGTTTTTTTTAACTTATTAATTGCGCCCTTTGCTATGGCTGAACGCTCTGTTGTTCCCTTGGGCACAATATCCAACAACAATACATCGGCCCCGGCGTTGGCCGCGTGGGCGGCAATACCAGCACCCATAACGCCTGCGCCTATAACGCACACGTTTTTAATCTCAGCAGATGTTTGCGGTTGCTTGGTCATTAAATGGACTCCAGAACCGTTGCAATTCCTTGCCCGCCACCAATGCACTGTGTAGCCAGCGCATATTTGCCACCATCACGTTTTAATATTTCGGCTGCCTTGCCGGTAATTCTGGCACCAGTTGCACCCAACGGATGGCCAAGGGCTATGGCCCCGCCATCAATATTGATTTTTGAGGTATCTAGCCCAAGGTCAGCAATGGATGCCAGCGATTGGCTGGCAAATGCTTCGTTAAGTTCGATAACGTCAAGCTCATCAACTGTTATGTCCGCGCGGGCAAGCGCCTTGCGGGATGCCTCAACTGGGCCTATGCCCATTATTTCGGGGTCGCACCCGGATACGGCAAAAGATTTGATGCGGGCCAACGGTTCAATTGAATATTTATTTGCAAACTCTTCGGTAGTAACCAATACAGCCGATGCCCCATCGGTTAATGGTGATGATGTTCCTGCGGTAACGCTTCCGGCCTCATTAAATGCCGGCTTAAGGTCGGCAAGGGTTTCAGCGGTGGTGTCTGCACGCACGCAACCATCGACATTTACGATACCGCTATCTGTGTGGATTGGAACTATCTCGGCCGCCAGCTTTCCATCGGCCTGTGCTTTAGCCGCCTTTCACTGGCTGGCAAGGGCAACCTGCTACACCTTTGCCGTGTCACTGATAAGCGTACTCGCCGGACAGGTCGCCTCCCTTTACGGATTCCTCTACTTCTACGGTTACGTACTCATCCAAAAGAATGCCGCCAT
>DAOWFB010000007.1 GCA_030638205.1 Thalassospiraceae bacterium | reverse complement strand
TAAGCATCAGTTCTGTGTTCAAGCAGATGATCTCAGGGAGTGGCGGTCAAATCGTGATTGAGGCCGACACCTATGACACCTATAGCGGAAGTCAAAATTTGCCAGGCGTTGTCGCCGCTTTGAAGGACGCTCCTCAGAAATTACAAGCCATAATCTTTACCGGCGGTGCCGAGGAGGCGGCGTTGCTCGCTCGCGCAGTTAAGGACGAAGGCATGAACCTTACTCTCATCGGTGGCGAGGACCTGTTCTCCGAAGAATTTCTGAAGCAGGGCGGGGACGCTGTAGATGGGGCTCTTTTTTATGTCACGTTCTCACCGGACGATGCCTCGCCCATGGCGGCGCAATTCGTACGTGACCACGTTGACAGGATGAATTCCAAACCCGATAGGTTCGCCGCCTTGGCTTATGATGCCTTTACCCAGCTTGGTGAAGCCATGAAAACGGCCAAATCCATGAAGAGCTCGGATGTTCGGGGCGCAATGTTAAACATGAAGGAAAGCAATGGAGTGACCGGCATTAGTCGCTGGTCAGCGAAAGGGGAGCCGGTCAAAAAACCGTTTCTCTATAGGGTAAAAAGCAACAAGTCTGACGGAAAGTTTGTACTTCTTCAGACAAGATAGGATTAATAGCAATGAAAATAGAGCGATATCACTGGTTTTATTATTTTGGCGGCATTGCCTTAATTTTATCTATCCTTCAGTTCGTTACGGGAGTTTTCCTGACCCTGTTCTATCAACCCCATTTGTTGGAGGCATATTCCTCGGTTCAGTACCTGTACAAGGAATTTGGCGTCGTCGGCGCGTGGTTTCGCGATGCTCACCGCTGGATAGCATTCTTCATTGGTTCCGCTATCGTCATGCACATAATCCGTAGCCTGCTTCGCAAGGAGTTCATGAACTACAACAATAGAACCATATGGTTGACCGGTTCGCTTTTGCTGATACCGATGATGGCGTTGTTTATCACCGGGTTTATTCTGCCGTGGGAATGGAAAGGTTACTGGTTCATGGAGATGGTGCCTAATCACCTAGGCACAATTCCTTATTTCGGACCGCAGATAAAACAATTTTTGATCGATGCCTTCACCATGAACCGTAATTTTGTGGCCCATGTGGTTATTTTCCCGGTAGTTATGATAATCCTCCTCGACTATCATATCTTTGCCAAGCTGCGTGCCCGAAAAGGTGGTATTCCCAAGTATTTCCTCAAGCATTCCCTTATTACCATTCCTTTTTTTATTATCATTGCCGTGCTGGCGTTGTACATTCCGATGCCGACCGAGGATCCTGAAATAATCCCCATGCCCCTAGAGGGAGTGAACATTCCCATGGCGGAATGGTTCTACCTTATTTTCTTGTTACCTTTCATGTACTTCGAGGAAGCAGTAGCGGCTTTCTTCGTTTTATATTTACCGCTTGTGCTGTTCTTGTCGTTGACGGTTCTGCCTTATTTATTCAAAAACTATAACTTCAAACCCGAGAAACACGAGTCAGAAGATGGTTTCGTATTTAAGGGGGCTACGCACCTTTTCAAAAACATCCTTAAAGTCGCCTTTATGAGAAAGGGTGTTTCCTTTTTTGTTGTCTTGATTGTAGCGGCATCGTTGTTTGGTTTGGTTTCTGTGGGTGTACACGAGTCACCCACACTGGGTTGTAATTCGTGTCACAACATATCCATGGGCACCGGCATCGGGGTTCCGCCCAAGCACTTTAAGGACAGAACCAAGGAACCAAAGAACGATAATTCAGAATGGATGGTTGAACACTGGATATATCCGACAACAACGTGGTAGGGCGTACGGTTGGTTGAGGTGATCCCCATTTCATCCAACGTGCGAAACTCACCCGCATCGGAAACGCCATCATCGTTGACATCGAAACGCGGTTGATGTGGAAAGCGGCTCCAGCTCTTTGTTATGCCTCTTTAATAAGTGATTTAAGAATATCGTGCCTGCTAATTTGGCCAACCAATTTGCCGTCCTGCATAACCGGAAAGCGACGAAAGTTGCTTTTAATAAAATGCTCAGCCGCATCGATTAAGTTCATATCAAAATCTAGGGTTTGCACATTTGTGCTCATGTATTCGCTAACCAATCCGCCTTGATCCTGATGATAGCCGGTACTAAATACAATCTTCAGGCAATCTTTCTTTGATATTATTCCAACCAGAGCACCGCTACCGTCAACCACCGGGGCACCCGATAGGCGTTTTTCCAGCAAAACATGTATGGCTTTGTGGATGTTGGTTTGCGGTGTAAAGCTAACCAAATGTGATGTCATGATGTCGGCAACGCTAAGTGTCATTATGTATCGTCTCCTTTACAAACCGGGCAATTCCTTACCATGGTGTCGCCGCCACATGAACCTTTAAGCGGCCCACGGCCAGCCAGCACACCAACGGCAAGACCCATCATTACTAGTAAAAACATTCCAAATGTTATCAAAAAAATGCTCATGCTTACACCTATACCCTATGTCTTATACCCGTGGCCAAAGCCCAATACATCAACCTCCAGCAATTTGTTTTTGTCGCGCATAATAAAAAGTGCGCTTGCATCAAATGTTGCCAGCATATGGCGCGCTGAGTTGGGCCCTAATACCAACGCCGCCGTCGCCAAGCCATCGGCTAATTGTCCCGTTGGTGCCAACACGCTAACCTGAACAACTTTGTCATTAGCTGGTTTTGCCGTTCTGGGGTCAACCACATGACCATAGAGACGCCCGCCAAAATCATATCCCTCTGCGCCATTGCCGGAGGTGGCCAAAGCTCGCCCATCCCATTCAATTGCGCGTAGTAGTTTTTTAGTGCCGGGCAGCTCTATCCCCATGCGCCATGGCCGCCCGCTTGGGTGGTGGCCGCTGGCTGCAATTTCACCACCAAGTTCAAGCAAAAAGTCCATGCCGTCTAACGCTCTTTTCATTTCATCTAACGCGTGCCCCTTGGCGATGGCGCAAAGATCAAGGCTAAGGCCGGGACGAGAAGCACGCAGTTGATTTCCATTGAGGCTGATGTCCCGGTAATGGCCAGCCGGGCGAGTAGCACTTATATATGTTGAACCAAAACCAAAACGTCGGCCCATGGGGGCGCTTGTCGGGTCAAACGCACCATCGCTGGCCCCTGCAATATCTAACGCCATGCGAAGGACGGACGCGGTTTTTTTGGAAATAGTTATGTTTGAGCTTGCGTTTATGTTGTTTGCAAAATTGAACTCAGCAATTTCAGAATCTTTCTGAAATGGTGACATTAGCTTATCGGTCCGCCGTACCACGGCTTCGATGTGTTTGCGTGCCAGCAATGCATCTGCCGAGTTTGCCATAACCAAACGCCACGTCGAACCAAACGCAGGGCCGGTTTCTACCCGAACACCATCCGCCAATACGGATGCGGCCAATACGGAATTGTTAAGCCCGGCCACCAATGCCGTGCTGGCGGTGAGTTTTAAAAACTGTCTTTTGCTAATTTGCGTGGGAATAAACAATGTTTAAACTCCAAAATCATCATAGAATATATTGTCTCGCGGTACGTTCAATTTGTCCAACATGGTGCGTACTGCCTTGATCATAAGCGGGGGGCCGCACAGGTAATATTCACAAGTTTCGGGTGCCGGATGATCTTTTAAGTGTTTGCGGTAAACGACATCGTGGATAAATCCTGTCTCACCATCCCATCCATCTTCCTCTGCCGGGGCGGATAAGGCCACATGCCAGGAAAAGCTTTCATGTTCCTTTGCGAGCCTTTCCATCTTGTTTACATAGTAAAGGTCGATAAGCGAGCGAGCGCCATACCAGTAACTTATGGTTCGCTTACTGTTTAAACGTTCAAGTTGATCGTAAACATGTGCGCAAAGTGGAGCCATACCAACACCACCACCAATAAAAATCATTTCTTGGGCAGTATCTTGAACAAAGAAATTTCCATAAGGGCCGGAAGCATTAATCTTATCGCCAACTTTTAATCCGAATAGGTACGAAGAAACCGCGCCCGGCATCGCATCGGGGTTTGAGCTTGGTGGCAAGGCCAAGCGAATGTTCAAAAGCAATGTCTCCGTGTCATTTGGGCTGTTGGCCAATGAATAGGCACGATTTTGCACATTACGATTTTTAATTTTTAAATTACGAAGACCCAGGCGCCGCCAAG
>DAOWFB010000065.1 GCA_030638205.1 Thalassospiraceae bacterium | reverse complement strand
CCCTGACCCGAACCAACCGCCGCCTGCGCCGCAACCACGTTTGATGAGGTAACGAACGGATAGGTGCCATGATCGATATCCAGCATGGTTCCTTGCGCACCTTCAAACAGGATGCGTTTACCGGCGCTGCGTTGCTCGTCGATTGTTTTCCAGACCGTATCAACATAGGGAAGTATCTTGGGCGCAAGCTCCAAAAGCATGGCGGTTAGCTCGTCGCCGTTTATTTCCGGCTGGCCATAGCCCCTTAAAAGCGCGTTGTGATGGAATAACATTTTTTCCACCTTGGCTGCGATAAGATCATTATCGGCCAGATCGCCGACCCGAATTGCCCGTCTGGCGACCTTATCTTCATAGGCCGGCCCGATGCCGCGCCCGGTGGTGCCGATTTTGGCCTTGCCCAATGCTTCTTCGCGGGCGCTATCTAGGTTGGCATGCAGTGGCAATATAAGCGGCGCATTTTCCGCAACCTTTAGGTTGGCCGGGCTTATTTCCACGCCTTGGCCGCGCAGGCCTTCGATTTCATTTAATAAATTCCATGGGTCAAGAACAACACCGTTGCCAATAACCGAAAGCTTGCCCGTGCGGACTATCCCGCTTGGCAGGATGTGCAGCTTGAACACATCCCCATCAATTACAAGCGTGTGCCCTGCGTTGTGGCCACCTTGAAAGCGAACCACCACATCGGCGCGCTCTGATAACCAGTCAACAATCTTTCCTTTGCCTTCGTCGCCCCACTGCGAGCCGACCACTACCACGTTGGCCATTTTAAATATTTATCCTCTTGAATATCTAATTGTTGTTAGAAGTTGGTTTAAATTTTTGATACTTTGCCGTTTTTTAAAACATGGCTGCATCCTAGCCTTTTTGCCTCTGCTTCAGGGCTAGCCTTATCATCAAGCTGTTTGATTGCAACCCACCCTTCATCCCGTAATTTTTTGGCGTCAGGATCGCTGGTTTCAGACGGCATAAGAATAGCATCTTTTGCCGGACGGGCAGGTAAGGTTTTCAAAATTGTATCCATAAACAAGGTCAGTCCGGTTGCCTGTTCTACGGTTTTTCCAAAATTAGTTTGATAACGTCCACCGCGCCCAAGTTCACCGCGCGAATGTATCGAGAAAAATGCAAATGCCACACCGCTGTGATATTCAAATCCACGGTTTTCAACCGGGTCTATGGTAATGGATGCATCGGGCCTTGCCGATGATATTCCGTCCACTACACGCGATAAACTTTCAACTAGTTCTTTGGCATCACCATCAAGCTTTATTGATTTTAATTTTTTTATTGCTGTGGCAGCGGGGCCAACTGCGCCCAGTATATCGGTTAATGCTTTTGCTGCATCCTTGGTAATATTTTTTTCTAGTGCCGTTATTTCGGATGCGTCCTTGCGGTTAAGCGCAGTACGAAGTGCGCTTGTTGTTTTTTCATCCAGATTTATATCTTTTATAATGGCAGGCACCAGTGAAGGCAGGCCAAGATCAACGGTGATATCGTTAATTCCTGTTGCTTTGAGTGCATCAAGAGCCATAAGCACCACCTCAACATCTGCTTGCCACGTACCCGAACCGATAAGTTCAGCACCAACTTGTCCGAATTGTCGCTCCGAACGAATTTGCGATCCCTGAACCCGAACTATTTCGCCGCTATATGCAAGCCGAAGCGGGCGCGGTGAATGTGACATTCTGGAACCCGCAATACGGGCCACCTGTGGTGTTTGATCAGGGCGTAACGCCATCATGCGTCTGGATACAGGGTCTTGCAGGCGAAATGCTTCTGAGCTCAGAGCTTTGCCTATACCGCCCAATAGACTTGTTTCAAATTCCATCAGGGGCGGCTTTACGCGCTGATATCCCCACGAGGAAAAAGTTGTCATTAGGGAAGCAACAGCGTCTGCCTCCATGGCGGCTTCGGGTGGCAGTCCATCCTGCATTCCAGCGGGAAGCAGGGCGTTATCGGGGGTGTCGTTCATGATGGTCTTGGCCGCTCAAAATAATAATGTGAAATGCTAAATCAGACCTAGGTTAGTAGCGAAAATAAAGCCGCCCCGCAAGTATCGCTAGCCCCGGTGCGGCCTCAGGGGGGCATTTTCGGGCATTTAGACCATAATGTGATGGGGGTATGGCCGCTACGCCCCACCATGCAATATCGAGGGCATATTCCGGTATTTATCTTGATATGTAACTTCATCTGGTGTTGCTAACGCATTGTTAACCATGAATGCCTTCTAATTGGTGCTGGGAAAGGTTTTTCAATCCCACCAACCACCAGCCCCACTACTAACCCTTGGGAGACCAACGCCTTAGGAGATACAGCATGGCAAGCGACCTTATATCCCTTAATAACGAATTTAGAAGTTATCAGCGAAGCGTGCTCAGATATGGACTTTTTGCCATCGGTGTATGCACCGGGCTTGTTTCCGGATTCGTAGGATTGCTGCTTAGCGCTTAAATTTGGCCACAACCTCAATCATTTTATCATTGCGGATAATCTTGAGCGGCAACCATGTGCCGGGTGCCATGCTATTGACGGCGTTAATAAGATCGGTTGGACTTTTTAATTTTCCTCCCGCGGCATCAATTAACAGGTCTCCGGATTTAATTCCCGCATTTTCCGCTACACTTTTAGGTGCAACCTTATTAACCGTAACCCCGCCTTGGCCCTGTTCTATAAATACCCCCAACTTTGGTTTTTCCGTCTGCTTATCCGGTTCTATTTTTGCCGAGATACCAAAAATGGCATCTGCAACCGCAACCCCGCCGTCGTTTAGTCGGTCACAATTTTGAAAATCATCCCACGGGGTAAGTGCCATTATATCGCTTACCCCCATTGATCTAAGTTGGTGTGCGGTGCCGAAACCGTAATCAACGTGTCCGCGGCCAATTATATTTACCATCACCGGTTTTTTTCCGGTGGATTGGTTCATTTTTAGCGCCTTGGTAATTGTCTTATTTATTGCTTGGGCGAATGCACGGTCCCAGGTTAGCTGCACATCAACAAAACGATCAAATGCAAACTCTTTTTCATCTTTGTGTTCCCCGAAAACATCTTCGAGAATTTTAATATAACCATCACTAGCTGCTGCCGGGGTATCAATATCACCGCGTTCAGACTTTTTGACATTGTCCCAGCCATTTATAGAAATTTTACCGATAAGTAATCTATTCACATTAAGCGCCACCATAGGCACCCGGTTTATACGGGCAAAATTAAACAGAGGCATATAAAGGTCTGGATCAAATTTCCAAAAATCATTCCACTTGCTTTGTTCAAGAAATTCTTTCTCGCTTAAATCTCCTTCAATCCATTTGTCCAATACATCCTGAGCCTCACGGGGGAAGGCTTCAAAACCTAAAATAATATCTGGGTTGATTGAATGTATTTGCGCAATGGTTTGCAATTGCCATAGATGATGATCGTTATTCATGTGGGCTTCACCCAAAAGCACAACATCGTGGCGGGCGGCTTTTTTGATAATGGTGTTTGTGGAAATGTACGTTCTGGTTTGAGGGTCTATCCAGCGACCAGTTTCAACGCACGAACTATTGCCGCCAGTTGTGGATGGTATGGTTTTAGCATTTGCGCATGCCGACAGAATTAAAACCGAAATTACCGCAAGGCTGCGCAATATATGACCAGTTTGGTTGATTTGTTTCATATTGTTCATATAGCATCCTAACTTGAATTAATAAAAAATAATATTTGGAAAAAATATGTACAAAAAAGGTGCCGTTGCCGCAGGTGATGGACATACCGCCAATGCGGCGGCAGAGGTTCTTCGTGCTGGCGGCAATGCGTTTGACGCTGTGCTGGCCGCGCTTCTGGCAGCCACCCAGGCCGAACCGGTGCTGGCATCTCTTGGTGGTGGTGGTTTTTTGTTGGCGCGCCCTATGGGCGGCGATGCCCAACTGTATGATTTTTTTGTTCAGACGCCTCATGTTAATAAGGCGAGGAGTAGTGCGCCTCATAATAAGGCGAGGAGTAGTGCGCCCCATAATAAGGCGAGGGATAGTGCGCCTCATAATCGGGATGACGAAATTGATTTCCACCCGGTGATGGCAGATTTCGGAACCGTGCAACAGGAATTTCACATAGGCCAAGGCTCAATCGCAACCCCCGGCGTGGTAAAAGGCATTTTTTCTATTCACGAAAAGCTGGGTCATATGCCCTTGTCAGAAATAGTTGAACCAGCAATTTCTCTTGCCCGGGGTGGTTTAAAACTGTCTCCGTTGCAGGCTTATATATTTGATGTGGTAAGCCCAATCTATACATCTAACAAAAGCATCATGCAGCTTTATGCTAGCCCGGAAAATCCGGACAGCCTTATAGGTGAGGGCGAAACAATCAAAAACCCCGACTTTGCTGATTTTCTTGATGCATTGGTGCACGAAGGGGCGGATCTTTTTTATCGGGGTGAGGTGGCCAAAAAAATATCCAGCGACTGCAATGAAATGGGCGGTCATTTGGGGATGGATGATTTTGAAAAATATACAGTCCATCAACGCTTACCATTAGAAGTTTCCTACGGTGACGCAACAATTTTAACCAATCCGCCTCCGTCCACCGGGGGCATACTTATAGGGTTTGCATTAAAGCTGTTGGAAAAAATAGATTTGAAAAAATCTGGCTTTGGCACGGCGGCTCATATTGAAATACTAACTCGGGTTATGGGGCTTACCAATCAGGCACGCATCGAAAGCGCGCTTGGGCAAAATGAAAACGCGGGCGAAATGTTGCTCGACCCTGACTTTATTAAATCATACCGGGAAAATATTTTAACTGTGCCCAAGTCTCACCGTGGAACTACACATATTTCTGTAATTGATGCTTTGGGCAACGCAGCGGCCCTGACCGTATCTAATGGCGAAGGCTCTGGCTACATCGCGCCCGGGACAGGGGTGGTTCTTAACAACATGCTGGGCGAAGAAGATATAAACCCTCGTGGTTTTGGCGCATGGGACGAAAACACACGAATGTCATCCATGATGGCACCCTCCATATTAATTACAAATGATGGAAGGGAATATGCATTGGGTTCTGGCGGTTCTAATCGTATTCGCACAGCCTTGTTGCAAGTTATATCGGCATTGCAGGATTTTAACGTTAATTTGCCTGATGCAGTTTCGTTGCCAAGGATACATTTTGAAGAAGGCTTATTAAATATTGAACCTGGATTTATGGATGAAGCCGTTGATGCGGTTAAGACATCTTTTGATAATTATAAATTGTGGGACGATTTAAATCTTTTTTTTGGTGGCGTTCATGGGGTTATGTTTGATCCTAAAAATAAAACATTAACTGCCGCCGGCGATCCAAGACGCGGCGGTGCAGATATTATTATTTAATCAGTTTACTGTTACTTAGGAAGACGGTGGCGGTATTCCAGATAAACCAATGTTTTGTCAGCAAGGGCCAGACAGTTGGAAAGTTTGGTGCAAGGAACACCGTCAGCGCAGGCATCACGTTCGGCGACGGAACCCATATGGTGGGCCGCACAAAGCGAGCGCGCAAACACACTTCTGACTGATTCCCCCGTTAATGGGGCGTCAAGATCAGGAAGCGTTTCGATTGTTTCTGGCTTATTAGGCGCCCCGCTTGGATGTGGCATTATATTTTGCCCGTCCAATTCCGCCCCAGTGGCCTTAGGTTTCATTTTATTATCTCTCCATGCTCCAGAATCTGAAAGGTAAAGATACCTTGCAGTTATGGCCTAAAAAGTGTGGGCCGGCCCCTCTAGAGCATATTTATTTGGGATCTTTCGCCCCTTACAAAAGAAAGTATTGTAGATAAATATCAAAAATTGGTTAACTGTTGGCAAGGTATAATTTTTAGACCCTGATGATAAAGGGATTTATGCTAGACTGAATACGTGGTTAATAGTGGTAATAGGGGAAAACTAGTGTCCGAATCTAATATCGATTCGCTAAATAACATAAGATTGCTCGCAGAATTAGATAATTCTGAACAAGCGGTAGTCGAAAAAAGCTGTCGTTGGAAAGCTTATGATGCAAGTGAGCAAATAATTGACCAGCATTCAGATTCTCGCGACATTTTTTTTGTTGTTGAGGGAAGGGTGCGGGTGGTCAACTATTCTCTCTCGGGCCGCGAAATTACATTTGATGATTTAGATGCCGGTAGCCATTTCGGCGAACTGGCCGCCATAGATGGCTTGCCAAGATCGGCCAGCGTAATGGCATTGGACAATGCCCGTATTGCCTCTCTCCCTGCCGAGCAATTTCAGGAAATCATTCTTGGGCACCCCAGTATCGCCTTAAAGCTTATGAAGCATTTGGCGCATTTGGTGCGCACATCCACCAGTCGTATTATGGATTTGAGCACCCTTGGGGCCAATAACCGAATCCATGCCGATCTTCTACGTATGGCCCGTAAAGTATCCAGTGATGGAGGCTCTGCCTCAATCAGCCCCATACCAGTACATAGCGACATAGCATCACGGGTAAGCACCACCCGGGAAACCGTTGCCAGAGTGATGAATGATCTGGCGCGGAAAGGGATAGTCGAACGACAGAAGGATTCTCTTCTTATTAATAGCGTCGATACCCTCGAAGAGATGGTTGAAGACGTTCGCGGCGAATAGATTTTAAAAAAATTCCTTCGATTCCAATGAGATACAAAAACAATGCGGGCTTGATGTTTGCCCTGTGCGTACCGTCACACTCAAATGTGCGTGGCCCTGCCATTATGTAGTTATTGGCGGTTTAAGGATTTCATGATTTTTTGAACCGCTCAGGAAATTCCGATCTGGAAATGGGAAATTGATTAAATGAACCAACTTAAAGCCCTAGGACTAATAGTTTCTCTAGCACTTATGTCCCTTGGACTTATTGCTCCAGCAGGCGCTGGTGTTATAGCGGGCATTTAATACCCCATCCAATATTTCGGTATCTCCGATTTTTCCTTATCCCAAACTTGGCCGTCACAGATGTGGCGGCCATTTTTTATGTGCAATTTATTGCCCTTTAAAACGCAGGCCCCGCCTGATTGGCCAGCGATTGACCAGTCTTAGAAATGTTAAAGATGTGCAGAAAACTCACATTTTCAGGCTCTTAGCTGTTTGACTTGCGGCCCCTAATGCGACATCATTCAGTTGATTTTCTAGACAAAGGTGTTAAAACCCCTGTAAAGCCTTGCTAAATCATCAGACCTTGCTAAATCATCAGTAAGTAATTATCTGATATATTAGTATTTAATTTGCAAACGTCAGTAGCGCATTAAAAAATGCGGTCTTATCAAAACCAAAGGGTATGAAATGTCAAAGACCATAATGATCGTTGAAGATAACGAGCTAAACATGAAACTCTTCAATGATCTGTTGCAGGCACATGGCTACCAAACAGTTCAAACTACTGATGGCAGGGATGCCCTTAGCCTTGCAAGAGAGCATAGCCCTGATCTTATCCTCATGGACATTCAGTTACCTGAAATTTCCGGTCTTGAAATAACCAAGATGCTAAAAGCCGATGATGATTTGAAACATATCCCTGTTATTGCCGTTACCGCTTTTGCAATGAAGGGTGACGAGGAAAAAATACGTGAAGGTGGATGCGAAGGGTATATCGCCAAACCTATTTCAGTTCCTAATTTTCTGGAAACGCTTTCCAAATTCTTGGGATAGTCCCCCAACATCAAAGAATTAAAAAAGGCCGCCACTGGTTAAAGTGCGGCCTTTATTTATTGGTACATCAAAGAAAGGAAAGATTATTTAATCTTGGTTTCCTTGAATGTGACGTGCTTGCGAACGACTGGGTCGTATTTACGCATTTCCATCTTTTCGGTCTGATTGCGCGGGTTTTTCTTGGTTACATAGTAAAAACCAGTATCCGCGGTGCTGACCAATTTAATCAAAATAGTTGCCGATTTAGCCATAATTTTTATCCTGCCATTGCCTTCGGCCCTGCACTAAGTATTGTGTGGCCGATGGTTGAAATCCAGTGTATTGAGCGGCGAACCATACAGTCAGCGTAAAATCTGTCAAGAGGACAAATCCTCAGCCCAACCCAACAAGACCAAGGTGAGACCTTACTTAGCGGTTCTTTTAGCGGTCTTGGCCTTTAATTCGGGCGGTATCAATGGGTGTGCTCATGCGTATTGTGCGGGTATAAATATCCCGGTTATTAACGACTTTTTTGGCCAAAAGCTCAACTAATCGTTTATTTTTGTTATCGGCCACGTCCGGGCAGGACTTACGTATGGCCGCCCTTTTTTTGCTTAAATTGGTGCCCATTTCACGCCACTCCCTAAGCGTTGCTTCGCTTTTTGCCAATTCGTCCCCTGTGGGGATTTTGCTGGTGAGGCCTGCGCAGATATTGGGCATAACCCCTAGCTTGTGGATTGTGTATCCCGATGGGGTGACAAGACGCGACCAGGTAAGCGTAATTTCTCCGGAATTAGGTAACGACAAAATCGTTTGAACTGATCCCTTTCCGTATGAGGTCGACCCAATAACCGTGGCGCGACCCTGGTCTTGCAGTGCGCCCGCTAAAACTTCGGACGATGATGCGCTATCACCATTTATAAGTATCGCCATGGGTAGATTTTTAGCTATATCAATTCCACCGGCATGGTAATTGTGAAGACTATCTGGGTGGCGGCCTTTCGTTGCAACTATATCGCCTTTGGTCAGAAATAAATCGGCAATGTTAACCGCCTGCATAAGTAGACCGCCGGGATTATTCCGTAAATCAAGGACAATTCCACGTACGCGACCAGAATCCATCTTTTCGCGGACACTTTCTATGCTTTTTCGCACGGCTGCAGCAGTTAATCTGTTGAAGTTATTGATACGCATATTTAAAATATGATCATCAAACGATGACGTTACTGTTTCGGGGATAATATGGGTGCGTTTTATCCAAAAACTTATGGGCGTTGTTCCGCCATATTTACGAATAATGCCAACCAAAACGTTGCTTCCAACTGGCCCCCGCAGCATGGCCGCTAATTTTCTTGTTTTAAATCCAGATACCTTGTGTCCCGAAATAGAAACTATTCTGTCCCCCACCACCAATCCCGCATCGTCGGCAGGTGTGTTTTTTCTCACGCTGGTTATGGGAAATCCTTCTTCCCCAACGCCAAGAACTTCTCCTTCAGATTTGAAATGAACGCCGATGCCGCCAAAACCTTCGCGTCTTGCCCGATTATGGTCGGCCTCTACCGCACCTGCGTAACGAGAAAATATATCAAGGCCTGTCAACATTCCGTCAAACAGTGCTTCCAGAACCTTTTCATTATTAGCTTGGTTAAGTACGGTTGAATGGTCTTTGGCAACATTAACAACATTGGAAACCAGCTTCGCCCATGCACGCACATCATTTGTATATGGCAACAGGAAGGAATCCATTGCCCGCGGATCGCGCTCAAAAGCGCTGCCGTTAGACGGTTCTATTTGCAACACTACCAAATCTGTATGTTTTTTGGGGTCGGTTGCGTATTCTATGTTTATTGTTGGGTCGATTGAACTTAAACCCTTTAGGGCATCAATTCCCAGTTTCTTAATATCCACTTCTTCTATGTAGCGCTCGGTTATTCCGCTCATGCCTGCGTTTAAGGTATGGGCTTCATTCTTGGTAAAATAATTTACCGAACCTTCCATACTGGGATGTTTATGCGTGTTGCCAACATGGCTGTTGGAAAGGGGGGGTTGGTATGGAGTTTCTTGCTCAAGATTTGATGATGTATTTGCACCGCACGCGCCCAACATTAGCCCCGCCACAAATAACAAAGACATGCGTCTTGTCATTGTTGACAGTGAAAAATAAAAACTTGATGTAAATGTCCGCCCACTCATGGACATATAATCCTTCATTTTTTAATGCTAGTCACCAAATTAACCCCAATAAACTTATAGTAAATTTGAAATAGGGTTATTTTTTAGCCTTTGCCCTGCGTCTCGAAGCCCTTGATTTTCCTTTAGATTTTTTGCCAACGGGCTTTTTGCCGGGTGTATTTTTCTTGTTTTTGCCCCTTGCCCCGCCGGGTTTTGCAGGCTCGTTTGTACCGCTTTCGCCAATTATCTCAAATGTAGTTCCACCGGTTATGGGGTCTGCTTCCATCAGCATTACATCAACAACCGCACCTAGACGGTAAACCTTTCCATGGCGCTTACCCACCAACATGTGGCGGGT
>DAOWFB010000005.1 GCA_030638205.1 Thalassospiraceae bacterium | reverse complement strand
GTAACATCCCCGGCATAAACTAACTTCTGCATTGGCTATTTTCCTATAATGGGTGTTCAATCGGCTTTCATTTTAATATAAGACACCTCTTACGCGCCGCCCACCTTAAAATTGAGATTAAAGGCATATGACAAAACTTCAACTAACCCACGGTTTCACATTTAACGATTTATACCAGACAGATGGTCTGAGCCGTCTTGATGGCGTGTTCATGGCCGAGCTGGCAAAGACCAATGGCGAGCTGGTCGCGCGTCTTAAAAATGCGCGCGAAGAAGCCGCCACAATCGATGCCAAGGTTGAGGCCGATTTGTTGTTAGAGCTCAGCCCCCATGTGGATGGGTTCGTTGCAAAACTTTTTGCCATCGAGGCCGAGGTCGCTGAGCTTAAAAAACAGCACTTATCATTAGACCCGATTTATTCCTGCAAACGCCTGTTTGTACAACGCCGCGCGTTAAAAGGAAAAAACATTGATGATGCGTTGGCCATAGACGGGCTTTCCCTTGCTAAAGAATTTGCTGAAATAATCGGCGGTGATTTTAATGAATTAAAATTTGCCGAAACGGTTATGGCATGGCTGGACGACGAAGACGCAAACAAAGATGAAATTTCCAAAGCCGCCGATTATGCATTGTGGGCGACATATACACCCGAAGGTCGCGCACGACATAAAGACGATGTTTTATTTAATGAACCGCAAAAGCTTGATTTAGAAAATCTTGTAAAAACCGACACGGTTGAAATTACTCCCGACGTAGATGCGCTTAATTTTGCAGATGATCGGGTTCATTACCGTGATGGTTTTAAACTATCGGATAATGGTTGCAATCTTACGGGCGCGTTAGATGAAATAAATTATTGCGTAATTTGTCATCATCGGGGCAAGGATTCTTGTTCCAAGGGATTGATAGATAAAAAAACAGAAACGTTTATTAAAAATGATGCCGGAATTGATTTAACCGGTTGCCCGTTAGAAGAACGCATTTCAGAAATGCATCAGGCTAAAAAAGAAGGCAACGCTATTTCCGCACTTGCGCTAATAACCGTTGATAACCCCCTTTGCGCCGGAACCGGACACCGCATTTGTAACGATTGTATGAAATCTTGCATTTATCAAAAACAAGCTCCGGTAAACATACCCGAGGTCGAAACCCGCGCCCTAAAAGATATATTAAATCTTAGCTGGGGGTTCGAGATTTATTCACTGCTAACCCGGTGGAACCCCATGAGCATTCGCCGCCCAGTGCCAAGGCCCAGTAGCGGCTACAAGGTTTTGGTGGTTGGTACCGGCCCCGCCGGTAGCGCGCTATCACATCATTTGATGAACGATGGTCATTCGGTGGTGGCAATTGACGGGGCCAAGCTAGAACCAATGGATGCCGCCGTTTCCGGCACCACGCCCTTTGGCGAACGGGTTCAGTTCGACCCAATAGAAAACCTAAAAGACATTTGCGAAGAATTAGACGAGCGCATTCTCGCTGGCTTTGGCGGGGTTTCCGAATACGGAATTACCGTTCGTTGGGATAAAAATTTCCTTAAACTTGAACGCTTGTTGTTAGAGCGGCGCGAACAGTTCCGCATGTTTGGCGGGGTGCGTTTTGGCGCACAAATAACCAAGGAACAAGCATTTGCCATGGGGTTTGACCATATCGCCCTTTGCATGGGCGCGGGTAAGCCAACCATATTGGGCATTGAAAATAATCTTGCCCCGGGTGTGCGTCAGGCATCTGATTTTTTAATGGCCTTGCAATTAACCGGGGCGGCCAAATCAGACAACATTGCCAACCTGCAACTGCGTTTGCCCGCGGTAATTATTGGTGGTGGGCTAACCGCCATAGATACCGCAACGGAAGCCTTGGCCTATTATGTGGCGCAATGTGAAAAATTCATCACCCGGTTCGAAGAGCTGTCTGGCGTTTTGGGCGAAGACGTGCTGCGTGCTAATTGGACGGCTGAAGACCATGAAATTGCATCTGAATTTTTAAGTCACGGCCAAGCCATTCGCGTAGAGCGGGCGCGGGCAAAATCTGAAAACCGTGACCCTGATTTAGCGACAATGCTAAATCAATGGGGTGGCGCAACCATAGCCTATCGCCGACGGATGATTGACAGCCCCAGTTACACATTAAACGTGGAAGAAATTGAAAAAGCGTTTGAACAAGGCATTCGTTTTGTCGAATTGCTTTCCCCGGTTGGGATTGATGTGGATCAATTCGGCTGGGTTGGGCAAATAAAATTTGAACGCCAAGAAATTGGCGAAGGTGGTAAATTAATTTCAACCGCCGATGTTGTTACGCTGCCGGCGCGTGCGGTATTGGTGGCGGCCGGAACCCAACCCAATACGGTATTAAGCCGTGAAGACGAAACCTTTGCCGCCATGGACGGAAAATATTTCCGCGCGGTTGATGAAAACGGAAACGAGGTATCGCCCGAACGTAGCGACAAACCGGAAAAAGTTGAAATTTTGGTTGATATTGAACCCGATGGTCGGGCCGTTAGTTTCTTTGGTGATTTGCATCCTAGCTTTGCCGGAAATGTGGTCAAGGCAATGGCCAGCGCTAAACAGGGATACGTTAAAATAAGCAGCCAATTGGAAAAAATTTCACCCACATCGGTGGGTTTTGACGACATTGCCGAAAACCTGAAACAGGGATTAGTTGCCAATGTGGTATCGGTAAATCGCCTAACCCCAACCATTGTCGAGGTTGTGGTAAAAGCCCCCATGGCCGCAGCCGCATTTAAACCGGGGCAATTTTTCCGCTTACAAAATTTTGAAAGCCTTGCCGATATCCATCATGGAACCCGCATGGCAATGGAAGGCTTGGCATTGACCGGGGCCGAGGCCGATGTGAGCTCTGGAACTGTTTCATTAATTGTTTTAGAAATGGGTGGCTCGTCTAATTTGTGTGCCGGCCTTGCGCCCGGGCAACCGATTGTATTAATGGGCCCGACCGGAACCCCAACCGAAACGCCGGGTGGTGAAACCGTGTTGCTGGCAGGTGGCGGGCTTGGTAATGCGGTGCTGTTTTCAATCGGCCAAGCATTTCGTGCGGCTGGTTCAAAGGTTTTGTATTTTGCAGCCTATAAAAAAATCGAAGACCGCTATTACGTAGAAAAAATTGAAGCCGCCGCCGACACTATTATATGGTGTTCAGACGAAGATCTTGGCGAAGGCTTGGGCTTTAACCCCGGCCGTGATGGCGACAGGGCGTTTGTTGGCAATATTGTGGAGGCCATGGGCGCATATGCCCGGGGTGAATTATTTGATGGGGCTGGCCCAATAGATTTGGGCGATGTTGATCGCATAATCGCCATTGGTTCGGATATGATGATGAAGGCGGTAACCGAGGCCCGCCACGGGCTGCTGAAAGATTTCTTGAAAAGCAGCCACCAAGGCATCGGCTCCATCAACAGCCCAATGCAATGCATGATGAAAGAAATATGCGCCCAGTGTTTGCAACGACAAGTTGATCCAAAAACAGGCGAGGAAAAAGTTGTCTTTTCTTGCTTTAATCAAGACCAACCACTTGATTTGGTTGATTTTGGTTCGCTCAAAGGGCGCTTGCGGCAAAACTCGGTCTCGGAAAAACTAACTGCCCGCTGGATAACCCATTGCCAAAGCAAAGCTTGAAAGCCCAGCCAAACCCTAGATTGACGTTTATGGCCGCGGCCTCTAACTTCCAATTTCTCATAACCAACTGGTGAGCAAGACCAACAATGCCCTATAGCCCTAAAAACATTTCTGCCCAGACCCGTGAATTAGCCCGTCATTCAAAGGCATGGCCGTTTGCCGAGGCCCGTGCCTTGGAAAAAAAATTGGGTGGCGAAGGAAAGGCAAAGTTACCGGAAAAAGGCTACGTCCTGTTTGAAACCGGATACGGCCCATCGGGCCTGCCCCACATTGGAACCTTTGGCGAGGTCGCCCGCACAACCATGGTCAGAAATGCTTTTGCCGCGCTGACTGGGCTGGAAACAAAACTGTTTGCCTTTTCAGATGATATGGACGGCCTGAGAAAAGTTCCTGATAACATCCCTAACAAGGAGGCAATGGAGCCGTATCTGGGTATGCCGCTGACAAAAGTTCCCGACCCATTCGGTACCCACGAAAGTTTTGCCCATCACAATAACGCGCGCCTGCAATCATTTTTAGATGAGTTTGGTTTTGAATATGATTTCAAATCCGCCACCGAAGAATACAAAGCGGGCCATTTTGATAAAACGCTTATTTCGGTTTTGGCCCATTATGACAAGGTGCTGGAAGTAATTTTGCCGACATTGGGGGCCGAACGTCGTGCCACCTATTCACCATTTTTACCCATCTGCCCCGACACCGGAAAAGTTTTGCAGGCTACGGTTTTAGAACGCGACACAGATGCCGGAACAATTGTTTATGAAAACGAGGCTGGCAAGAAAGTTGAAACGCTAGTCACTGGTGGTGCCTGCAAATTACAATGGAAAGCAGACTGGGCCATGCGCTGGACTGCGCTGGAAGTTGATTATGAAATGTCGGGTAAAGACCTGATCGATTCGGTGAATTTATCTGGCCGCATTTGCCGCGCCATTGGTGGCCGCCCGCCGGTTAAT
>DAOWFB010000011.1 GCA_030638205.1 Thalassospiraceae bacterium | reverse complement strand
TTCATGGTCATTTCAATGCCCACATAGAGATTTTTTAAATTGGCATCTGCTTCGCGGGTCTCGATAGGAATAGACGCCAGCGCCATTGTCATATTATCGACAACGCCTAACAAATCGCGACCAAGGTCCATGTTTTTATATTTGGCCCCATCGGTTTTTTCCCGCGCCGCTATGCGCCGGGTGTTTTCGGCCTCTGATAATGCCCGCAGGAGCTTGTCTTTTAAATCTGCATTGGCGGATTCCAATTCGGCCACCGGGTCATGATCTTCGTCGATGCTTTCAATATTTTCAGCATCGGCAATTTCTTGGTCCAGTTCCGCTTGCATTTCAGCATCGTCTGCCGCCACGGTTTCATCATCACTGGGCTGTTCGGTATTTTCGTTTTCGTTTTCTGGGTTTGTCATTTTTTAGATCCGTTTGTTTTGCTTAGCCAATTAATCTGCTTACCAGTCTTGCGGTGTAATCCACCATGGGAATAATTCTGGCGTAATTCATGCGGGTTGGGCCAATAACACCAATGGCACCAACTATTTGTTGTCTGCTGTCTTTATAGGGGCCAACAATTAATGAACAGCCCGAATGTGAAAAAAGATTATTATCCGAACCAATAAATATTTGCACACCGTCGGCGGTATCGGTTTTTTCTAGCAATGCCGACATTGATTCTTTTGCTTCTAATGCTTCAAACAATGCGCGTATGCGTTCAAGATTATTTGTTGTATCTACATCTTCTAAAAGATGCGATTGCCCGCGAACAATAAGCGCTGGGGCGTTATCATCATCAGAACCAGACCAAACGGCAACGCCTTCTTTCACAACTTGTGCGGTCAGGCTGTCTAATTGGTCGCGATGGTTTTTAAGTTCTTCCTTTATTGAAAGCAACGCTTCATCTAATGAACGTCCAACAAAATGCGCCGATAGATAATTTGTTGCCTCAACCAATGCAGACGGAAGAATATTTAATGGCACTTCTATAATACGGTTTTCCACGACGCCGCTTTCGGTAACCAGCACCACCAGCGCACGCCCGGGATTAAGGGCAACAAATTCAATATGGCGCAATGGTGTTTGTGTTTTTGGCGCAACCACCAACCCGGCACAATTTGAAAGCCCCGACAATGCGTCTGTTGCACGTTCGAGCATGCCTTCAACGGATGATCCTGATGTTTTGCATTGGCCTTCGATGCTTTCGCGCTCATCCTTTGTGAGATTGCCAATCTCCAGCAAGCCATCAACAAAAAGCTTTAACCCAATTTCGGTTGGTATGCGCCCGGCCGATGTGTGGGGTGAATATAAAAGCCCGGTGTCTTCGAGGTCGGCCATTACATTTCGAATGGTGGCGGGCGAAAGATCAATGCCAACCATGCGCGAAAGCGTACGCGAGCCCACTGGTTCGCCGGTTTTAATATAACCGTCCACAAGGGATCTAAATATTTCGCGCGAACGCTCATTTAATTCTGTAATCATTTGGCAATAAGTAGTCCCGTGACCCGGCCCAGTCAACGCACCGGGACTTAAAGTTCCTGCAAAGTTTTTTTAAATAGTTGTTTTGACACTCAAGCTTGGCCCAAGTAGCCTCCCCACCTCAAATTACTTGTGAATTATGGCGAATATTTAAACCTTGGAGCACCCACCCTTAATGAGCCCTTCTGTAAGGCCCTCTGGCCGCGACTTTGACCAACTACGCACTATTTCAATAGAACCCGGATTTAGCAAACACGCCGAAGGCTCGGTAATGGTGCGCTTCGGCGATACCCATGTGCTTTGCAACGCATCCATTGAAACCCGGGTTCCACCGTGGCTTCGGGGCAAGGGTGAAGGCTGGGTTACGGCCGAATATGGAATGCTGCCACGGGCCACAAACGAGCGCATGGGCCGGGAAGCAGCGCGGGGCAAACAATCTGGCCGTACCCAAGAAATTCAACGCCTTGTTGGGCGTTCGTTACGGGCCGTAACTGATTTAAAAGCCATGGGTGAAATGCAGGTAACGGTGGATTGCGACGTAATTCAGGCAGACGGCGGCACCCGCACCGCATCCATAACAGGTGCCTATGTTGCACTGCATCTGGCCTTTCAAAAAGCCAAGGAAGACGGGCTGATAGAAACCATTCCGCTTACAGATCAAGTTGCCGCGGTTTCCTGCGGCCTTTATGAAGGAACAGCCCTGCTTGACCTTGATTATCCCGAAGATAGCGCGGCCCAAGCCGATACAAACTTTGTTCTGACCGCCAAGGGTGGAATTGTTGAAATTCAAGGCACGGCGGAAGATTACCCATTTTCCGAAGAACAATTCATGGAGTTGTTAGCATTGGCCAAAAAAGGCGTGGGCGAGCTGGTTGAGATGCAAAAAAAGGTTCTAGGTATTGAATAAAGGTCACCGTCATTTTTCCGGGGGAAAGCTGGTTATTGCCAGCCATAACCCGGGCAAGGTGCGAGAAATTGCTGAATTATTATCCCCATTTGGTGCCGATGTCGTTTCGGCAGCGGAACTTAATTTGCCCGAACCGGTGGAAGACGGCGATACCTTCATAAAAAACGCAGAAATAAAGGCGTTAGCAGCCGCCAGCGCATCGGGGTTTCCAGCATTGGCCGATGATAGCGGCCTTTGCGTCCATGCCCTAGGTAACAAGCCCGGGGTCTATTCGGCCCGCTGGGCAGGAGATGCCAAAGATTTCAATATGGCAATGAAAAAAGTTGAGGCTGAGCTTGAAAAAATAGCGCCTAATAACCCAGACAGAAGCGCGCACTTTGCCTGTGCATTAACCCTTGCATGGCCCGATGGGCACAGGGAAACATTCGAGGGCACCGTGGACGGTACCATGGCGTGGCCCATGCGCGGCGGCAAGGGGTTTGGTTATGATCCGGTTTTTGTTCCAGATGGCCACGATATAACCTTTGCCGAAATGGATCCGGCCAAGAAACATTCCATGAGCCATCGGGCCAACGCATTTGCTCAGCTGGTTAGTGCTTGTTTTAGCTGAGTTTTTTATATGGAAATAAGATTATCAACTTAATCTTAAAGTTCTTTAAAGTTACGTGACCATACATATTAAGGTTATCAATCTAATCTTATTTATAATACGGCCTGAAGCCCGCAGTAATCATATGTTTTTGGTGGTTTGATGAATAATACCACAGATAATAAAGATAACGACCTAGCCCTCTACGTTCACTGGCCATGGTGCAAGGCCAAGTGCCCCTATTGCGATTTTAATTCAAAAGTTCCCACCCAAACCCCCGACCATGCCCAGTGGGCGGATGCTTATGTATCCGAAATGAAATATTTTCATGAGTTAGTTGGTAAAAGGCCAATTTCCAGCATCTTCTTTGGCGGCGGCACCCCATCAACCATGGCGGCCGAGACCGTAGGCCGCATTATTGAAACCGCCAGCGATTTATGGGGGCTGCAAGATAACGTGGAAATAACCATTGAGGCCAACCCCACATCGGTAGAGGTAGCGGCCCTAAAGGATTTTGCCAAAGCAGGCGTAAACCGGGTTTCCATTGGGGTGCAGTCATTAAATGATGAAAACCTTAAATTCCTTGGCCGCGAACATAGTGGGCGCGACGCCGTTCATGCGCTGGAAACAGCGGCTAGTATTTTCCCCCGCTTTAATTTTGATCTTATTTATGCATTGCCGGGCCAAAGTGTGGGCGAATGGCAGAACGAATTATTAAAGGCCATAACGCTGGGGGCCGATCATATGTCGCTGTACCAGCTAAGCATCGAACCGGGCACCGCTTTTTTTAAGCAAAATGTTTCACCGGCGGACGAAGATAGTGCGGCGACAATGTTTGAGATTACCCAAGAAATAATGGGCGCAAACAAAATGCCAGCTTATGAAATTTCCAACCACGCCCGGCCCGGCTTTGAGAGCCGTCACAACATGGTTTATTGGCAAGGCGGTGAATATGTTGGCATCGGCCCCGGTGCCCACGGACGCATAGGTTTAAGGGCCGCACGAACGGCGTTGCATCAAATTGCCGATCCCGCCCGCTGGCTGGCCCGGGTTGCAACCGATGGCCATGGCACCGCCAAAACCAAAGCAATTGAAACCAGACAATCAATTGAAGAACGAATAATGACGGGCTTAAGAATAACAAACGGAATTGGGCGCAAAGGCTTTGAAACAGATTTTAAACAAACATTGGAAAGCGCACTTAACCCCGAACAGCTTGCCCATCTTACCCAATTAAATTTAATTGAAATAGATGAGGCGGGAATACGGGCAACCGATGATGGGCGCATAAAATTAAACGCCATAATCGAACGTTTACTTGAATAGGGCCCAATAATTTAATTAAGTGATTTAATTAAGTAATTTAATTAGGTAATTTACTGGGAGACGGGCTTATGGTTGTGGGGTGTTTTTTTCCAACCCGCAAAACCGCAAGGCCACGTTCAACCAACCCATCGATGCCAAAACGGAAAATCCCGTCACGACCAACAAACCCGCTCGATTGCGTTATTTGCGCTACGGCAAACGGGTTTGCATTTTTTTCACGGGCCAACACAATTGAAACTGCCAAGGCGTCATAGGCCAAGGTTGTCAGGCGGTGGGGCTGGGTGCTGAAGGCATCTTTGTATCGATTAAAAAAATCTTCTCGGGCTTTTGGATCGGGGGCGGCAAACCAGCCTTTTAATAATGCCGGTTCCGCACCAAGGCCCGGTTCATCCCAAAGCCCGGTGCCAAGTATTTTAACCTTGGTTGGGTCAATGTCATAAAAAGGCAATAATGCCGCAACCTCGATTAAACGCTTTCCGCCATCGGCCACCAACAGCGCATCAAACGGTGCATCGCCAATTGTTTGCAAGTTTTTTAAACGGTTAAGCTGGGCGATGGATTCAGCATCCTCCAGCCCGACAAGCTGGTCTCTTAGTTCAGCCAGCGCATTATTGCGCAGGTCATAATTGGCAACGCGTCTGACTGTTCTGGAAAAGCTGGTGGTCTGGGGGTCATACAATTCTTGCGCTACAACGACTGCACCAAATTCAGACGTAATATCATTTAATGCACCGGCAACTGCGGCACCATATGGGTTATCCGGGGCGAGCAGGGCAAAACGGTTATGGCCGTGCAACATTGCATAGTGTACCACACGCTTTACCTCGTCCTCGGGGAAAAATCCCATGGTGAAAACACCGTTGCCGACAATTCGCCTATCAGAAGAAAAACCTATTACCGGAACATTTGCGGCCCGAGCCGGGATGGCAACCGCGCTTACCGAACTGGAAAGAAGCGGGCCAATAATAACCATAGCACCATCACCGATTGCCAAACGGGCGGCATCGGCGGCGCCTTCGGGAGTTCCTTTTGTGTCGCGAATAAGTATTTCAAAATTGTCAGGCGCAAAATCAAAAAGCGCAAGCTCGGCCGCGTTTAGCATGGCGTTGCCAATACGAGAATTGGTGCCGCTTAACGGCAATAGCAATGCGACCCGCACGCCGTCACTTGCAGGCAGGGGCGGGGGCACAACGAATGAGCTGTCTGGCTTGGGCATGCGGCCCAGCAATTCCTGTAATGATGGCAGCTGCGGCGGCCTTACCCCCTGTCTTGTGGCTTGTTTTGTGTCTGCTGTTTTTCCTGTTTCAACGCTTGTTCTGCCTTGTGCGTTATCTGGCGTGCTTGCTTTTTCGTCCGCTGAGCCGGGCAGCCAATCAGATAGCTTGCCCGTTTTTTGCCCCGGCGCACAGGCACCAAGAAACAGCACCGCAACCAGTGATGCGGCTGAATAAGCCTGAATTCTACCTATAATCCAATTCATTTGTTTATGCTCTTTATCGTCGCCATAATAACGTCGGCTAATAAAAATAAGGTAGCGGGAGTAGACAATTGAGTAAACCCAAACCGCCAACTAAGCATGACGTAAGGTCAGCCGCAAGCCAGCGCGGGCTTTTGGCAAACAGGCGTGGGAAACGTACCGAATGGCTGGCCAAGTGGTGGCTTAGGCTACATGGCTATAAAATACTTTGCCAAAATTTTAGAACCCCGGTTGGTGAAATAGACCTAATAGCCACAAGGGGTGGGGTGGTTTGCTTTATAGAAGTAAAGGCGCGCGGTAATATTAATGCTGCTATCTATGCAATATCAGCAAACCAAAGGTCACGCATAGAGCGTGCGGCTGAATATTTTTTAAAAAAACACCCCGAACTATCAAATAAAGACATAAGATTTGATGCTTTCGTTTCGGGCGGCGGCATAAGCGGCAAGCTAATAAAAGATGCATGGCGACCTGGATGGTAGCGCCCCAAATGGTAGCACAAAGTGACAATATCAATATAATGACAAACTTTATGGTTTATTAATCGGCAAATAAGAAAATATATCTGAAAAAATTATATAGGAATAGGCAATTGAATTATTTTCGTTTTATTTTGGTTTTATTTTTTACATCTTATCTTGCTGCCTGCACACCCATCGGCGCAGTTATAGGTGTGGGTGCCGCTGCCGGAGTAGCGGCGTATCAAGAGCGTGGGATTGATGGCGTTGCCCGCGACGTTAAAATTGCAACAAAAATTAAAGATAAATTCCTACAATACGATCACAAACTTTTAACCGATATCGGTATAGAGGTTTACGAGGCTCGTGTTTTGCTGACCGGTCATGTGGCCGATGAAGATGTTCGCGCAACTGCGGTGCGTCTTACTTGGCAAGCAAGTGGCGTGCGTGAGGTTATAAATGAAATTATTGTCACGCCCGATGGATCTATTATTGATACCGCCCGTGATGCGTGGATAACCGGAACGCTACATTCAAAACTTACGTTTGATGATAATATATTAGCTATAAATTATGCAGTCGAAACCGTGGGCGGTGTTGTTTACCTGATGGGTATTGCCCAAAGCGATGCCGAGCTTGAGCGAGTTAAAAATCACGCTCGCGCTATTTCATATGTGCAGCGCATAATCAGCCACGTAAGAATAAAATAAGTCGTATTAAATAAGGCTGGGTAAAATAAGTCATATAAAATAAAGACACAAAAATAAAAAAGACAGATAGACAAAGAAAGGCTCAAGAGCATGGCATCACAACACCTTGACCTTTCGCGTCAGCTGCGTGAAATAGGCCTGCAAAAAGACGAAAATATAAATGTTGCCGAGGCCGCACTATTATTGGCCGCGCATGAGCTATTGGGTGGAGTGCGGTTAAATAGTTACCGCCGCCATCTTGAACGTCTGGTAATAGATGTTACCAATTACGCCGCTGGCAAACTAAGCGACCCATACCTGGTGGCAGAAGGCATGCAACAGGTTCTGGCAAAAAGGTACGGTTACGCCGGGTCATATAATGTGTTTGAGACCGATGAAAGCGCCAATCTTATCCACACCATCGACAGCAGGCGCGGCAACGGCGGAACCTTGTGCGTAATTTATCTGCATGTGGCACGCGAACTGGGCCTTGAGGCAGAAGCGATCGATTTCCCGCCACGCCCGTTAATTGCCGTAACCGCGCCAGGCGGACGCATAATTATTGACCCATTTGAAGGTGGGCAAGAACTAGAAGCACCGGCCATGCGCGCCATAATGAAAGACTTGTTTGGTGACAAGACCGAGCTTAGGCCGCGCCATTTAAAAAATACAGGAAACCGCGGATTACTGCTGCAGTTACAAGGTGAAATAAAGCACCAGCACCTGCGCACCGCAGAAACCGATGCGGCACTGGCAACCGTTGAGCGTATGCTTATGATGGCACCGGGCGAGCTTGAACTTTGGCGTGAGGCAGGCATTTTACATTCTAGGCTCGACCATGTGGAAGAGGCCATTTTAGCGTTGGAAAAATTTCTTACCATTCCCGGATCAGATACCCATCGCTATCAAGCAGGCAAACTGTTGCAACAATTGTATGGCCGCCTTGATGGCCCCAGATAGTAGTGGGATAATAATTTATGTCTCTTAAAGTAGCCCTACAAATGGACCCGGTCCAAAATATCGACATCGATGCCGACAGCTCGTTTGTTATTGGGTTAGAGGCATTGGCACGCGGGCATGAGCTTTATTATTATCAACCACAAGACATTGCCCTTGATGGAGCAACCGTAGTCGCAAATTCGTACAGGCTGGATTTAAGGCGTGAAAAGGGAAATCACTTTTCACTTTCAGAACAAAAAATCCGCAACCTTGCAGAAATGGATGTGATTTTATTACGCCAAGATCCACCATTTGATATGTCTTACATCACTACCACATACTTGTTGGATATGATTCACCCAAAAACATTGGTGGTAAACAACCCAAGCGAAGTCAGGGCCAATTCCGAAAAACTTTACGTTGCACGGTTTCCTGAATTAATGGCACCAACATTGGTTAGCCGCAACACTGAACAGATTTCCAGCTTTCGCAAATTACACAAAGACATAATTTTAAAACCGCTTTATGGAAATGGTGGTGCCGGCGTATTCCACGTTGGCCCCGATGATGAAAACATGAACGCACTTTTAGAAATGATGTTTGCGGGGAACAGCGAGCCAGTAATGGTACAGGCATATCTGCCCGATGTGCGCGCCGGCGATAAACGAATTATCCTTATTGATGGCAAACCCATGGGTGCGGTTAATCGCATACCGGCAGATGGCGATGCCCGCGCCAATATGCACGCAGGCGGGCAAGCGGTTAAATGTGAGCTAAGCGCACGCGACAAAGAAATATGTGCGGCCATTGGCCCTGACTTAAAAAAACGTGGATTGATATTTGCCGGGATTGATGTTATCGGCGGGTCCTTAACAGAAATAAATGTTACGTCCCCCACGGGCCTACAAGAAATTGCCCGCTTTGATGGCAACCATCTTGAACAAAACCTGTGGGACGCCATTGAAAAACGGCTTTAGTTAATTATCCAGCTAGCCGGGGTCGAAAGCTCATCATCATTTTCATAAGTGACAAACCACCAATTATGATCGGGTACCATGTTTGAATGATATTCAAGTCGGGCTTTGGCCTGCTGGATGTTGCCATCGACACGCTCGATAAGCTGGTTGTCTTTAAAAATAGCGAAGCGGGTAAATGGGGTTTGTTTTGATTGCATGGCTCAAGCCCTTTCAGAATTATATGTGTGCCCGTAGATAAGCGTTTACGAATAAGTAACTGCAACTCTTGTGCCAAAAGAGGGCCAAAAGATAAAAAGACTAAAAAGCCTACAATTCAGGTGATTTTTCCCATAAGTGCGCCTTTTCGCGACCCTTGCGGACACGAATAATTAGCATTTTGCAAATATTGATATTTTCCTCATTATTTCTGGCGTTCTTGTTTCGTTCTGTTAAACTAGGGCCATGGTAGCAACTATTGAAACCGTCTCATTCCAGGGCATTGAAGTTAAGTCGGTCGAGGTGCAGGTACACATCGGCCACGGCTTGCCCGCATTTTCCATTGTAGGCCTGCCCAACAAGGCGGTTTCTGAGGCCCGCGAGCGTGTCCGCGCCGCATTATTTGCCATTGGCTTGGCCTTGCCGCCCAAACGCATAACCATAAATCTGGCACCCGCCGACACCGTAAAAGAAGGTTCGCATTTTGATTTGGCAATCGCGTTGGGGCTTTTGGTGGCGATGGATGTTTTGCCGGCAGAAGAAATGCAAAACTATCTGGCACTGGGCGAGCTTTCATTAGACGGGCGCATTGCAAACGTTAGCGGCGTGTTGCCCGCAGCTATCCATGCATCAAGTTTGGACCTTGGTCTTATATGTCCGGGCGGGCAGGGGGCTGAGGCCGCGTGGGCTGGTGAAATTGGAATACTTGCACCAACATCATTGTTGGAATTGATAAATCATTTTAAAGGAACGCAGTTGTTGGCCGCGCCGACGCGACCAATGCTGGCAGAGCCAGATCCCAAATTTGGACAAATAGATTTATCCGATATCAAAGGTCAGGAAACCGCCAAGCGAGCATTAGAAATTGCCGCCGCCGGTGGCCATTCAATGCTTATGTCCGGGCCGCCCGGTTCGGGTAAATCATTATTGGCGGCACGGCTTGCAACTATTTTACCGCGCCTTACCCCGGGTGAGGCATTGGAATTAAGCCAGATACATTCGCTGGCGGGAACGCTTCCCGATGGTGGGCTTATAACTAGCAGACCGTTTCAAAGCCCGCATCATAGCGCATCGCAAGCAGCCATCGTTGGTGGTGGGGCACGGGCAAAGCCGGGCGAGATATCACTGGCCCATAGGGGAGTTTTGTTTTTAGATGAGCTGCCTGAATTTAGCCGTGCCGCACTTGAAGCATTACGCCAACCAATTGAAACCGGAACGGTTTCCATAGCCAGAGCCAACGCCCATGCTACATACCCGGCACGCTTTCAATTAATTGCCGCCATGAACCCATGCCGTTGTGGCCATATTGATGATGATCGGCGGGCCTGCACCCGCGCACCAATTTGCGCAGAAGAATACCAAAACCGCATTTCCGGGCCATTACTAGATCGTTTTGATCTATTTATTGATGTGCCCGCCGTTTCTGCGCACGACCTTTCTTTGCCGCCAGCGGCTGAAAATTCATCTGATGTTTTATCCCGGGTTGAAGCGGCGCGTGAATATATGCAAACCCGCCTTGATGGTTATGGCAGCGTGGGCGTTACCAATGCCGAGGTTGACGGCAGATTATTAGAAGAAACAACATTGATGGATAATAACGCACGAGAATTATTAACTGATGCCACCAAGGCGTTGGGGCTTTCGGCCCGGGGCTATCACCGCATCCAGCGCGTCGCGCGCACAATTGCCGACCTTGGGGGGAAGCCCCGGGTTACAAAAATCCATATCAGCGAAGCGCTTTCATACCGCCGCACCAGACCCGGCCACGGTGTTATTAAAGGCGCGGTTAAGGGCGCGGCCTAAAAAACCTAAACGAAATAACTTTTCTCAAAACTGCGTGCATGACAGGATATGGCCATGCTGAACCTTGAACGCACCCAACGCATTGCAATCTTGGCGCTGCCCATGGTTGGGGCGATGATTTCACAAAACGTGCTTAACCTTATAGATACTGCCATGGTTGGTGTTCTTGGCCCGGCGGCCATAGCCGCGGTTGGTGTTGGCGGTTTTGCAAACTTTATGGCGGTTGCGGCAATTATTGGTTTGGCTTCAAGCGTGCAGGCAATGGCGTCCCGGCGCAAAGGCCAGGGCCGGGAAAATGAAATGGCGGTGCCGCTTAACGGTGGATTATTTTTAGCATTTATAATAGGCGCACCGCTGAGCATTGTTCTTTATTTTGCCGCACCTACTCTTTTTCCACTTATCAATAGCGACCCCGCCGTGGTTGAGGCCGGCACACCATATTTACAAGCCCGCCTTATTGGGGCCATTGCCATAGGTTTTAATTTTTCGTTCCGTGGCTATTGGAACGGTGTGGGGCTTTCAGCGCTTTATATGAAAACCCTGCTAATTATTCATTCGCTGAACGTTTTGTTTAACTATCTTTTGATTTTTGGAAATTTTGGTTTCCCCGAAATGGGGGCCGAGGGCGCGGGCCTTGCCTCAAGTATTGCCCTTTACATAGGTTCTGCCATTCATGTGGTTATGGCGTTTCGCCTTGCACGAAAACATGGGTTTCTTACCCGCATACCTAAAAGCGACACCATGATAACCATGCTAAAACTGGCGCTACCCGGCGCTATCCAGCAATTTTTATTTGCCGCGGGCTTTACCGTGTTTTTCTGGATTGTTGGTCAGGTTGGGGTGAACGAAGTCGCGGTTTCCAACGTAATGATTAACCTGATAATGGTTGGGATATTGCCCGGTATGGGGCTGGGGCTAGCCGCACTTACACTGGTTAGCGAGGCCCTTGGCCAAGGCAACGCAGATGATGCCAAAAGATGGGGCTGGGATGCGGCCAAACTGGGTGGCGTGGCGTTAGGGCTTTTAGGTATTATTGCCATTGTCGTGCCCGATATAATTCTTGGCGGGTTTATCCACGACCAACAAGTAATCGATCTAGGGGTTATACCTTTACAGCTGCTTGGCGCATCAATGGTATTTGAGGGGGTGGGTTTGGTATTGCTCAACACATTGTTGGGCGCGGGCGCAGCAGCAACCGTTATGATAGTTTCCATTGCTACCCAATGGTTGGTCGGCCTGCCGTTGGCGTGGTTGGTCGGGCCATATCTGGGTTGGGGTTTAACCTGGGTATGGGGTGCAAATATTTCATACCGCATATTACAAGATATTATTTTTGCCATTGTCTGGTATCGCGGCCATTGGGCAAAAATAAAAATCTAAACCAACAACACCCTCAACAACACCCTGGGCCGTCCACCTGCACCGGCGGGCAGGGGACGGTTCCATAAGAGCAAAAAACACAACAGTCGCCTTTTTTAGGCTTCAACAATGTATGGCACGATTGGCATTCATGAAAAAACAAGCACGCGTCCGTGGGCATTTCCATTTCTTGCGCGTGCCCACATTCGGGGCAGGTAAGAACCGATCGCAGTATTATTTTTTTGTCCGCCACCATGTTTAATTATTCGCGTATCCACGCAATGTCGTAGCCTTTTTTCTTGAACGTGGTTTTAAGAAATTCGCCATCTTTGGAATACCAAAGCTTACGATCCAAATCGCCACTAGCAGATTTTGTTTCATATACCTTTGCTTTTACCATTTTTCCTTCAACCATGACTTTTTCATCGGGAAGTTTTTTCCATTTAAGTTTAAAATCTTTGCCGTGCAGCGCACTAAAAAGATTTTTATTTAACAACACATCTGGATTCCAAAACGTAACTGGCAGCGCAACTCCGTCTTTAGAAATTGGCTTGCCGTTGGCCATGCCACGTATTTTTGTTTTTGTCGCTTTAATTGCAAGCTTATGTGGGGTGCCATCATCATTTGTTTTTGATTTAAGCGATACAAACTTTTCCCCACTCCATCGTTCGGTACGCTTGTGATCATAGGTAAAGTTTAAAAACAGAACCTTCACCTTGGTATGGGTTTCTACAACAACCCGCAATTTGTTTTCATCGCCTGAAAATTTAAAAACATGGGTGCCAATGGGGTCGCCGCCCTTGGTAATTGTAAATTTCATATCTTTTGGCTTGGCCTCTGCGGTGTTTGAAAAAACAAACGACCCAACCATTGCTACGGCTGCCAGTGCAAGTGTTGGTGCCAGTGTTAGTGTTAGTACGGATTTAATGCGTTTCATTTTATAGTTCCTCCCCTAAATTTAAGTATTTACCGAGCCCGCTGTTTGCGTGGCCAACATCGGCCCAAGCTGGATACCCCCAAATATGTGTATGTGCAGGTGCGGGACCTCTTGCCCACCATTAATTCCGATATTGGCAAGCATCCGGTAGCCATCGTCGTTAACGCCCAATTTTTCCGCCACGTTACCAACGGCGCGAATAAAACCAACTATTTCATCGGGTGTCGCCATGGCTGAAAAATCATCCCATGAAACATATGGTCCCTTGGGGATGACCAGTGTGTGA
>DAOWFB010000076.1 GCA_030638205.1 Thalassospiraceae bacterium | reverse complement strand
GGGGCATTACTAGTAAATGTGGTGTTTGTTATGCCTGAGCCTGGCTTTTATGCCTGCGCCTGGCTGGCCGCAAGAACCGCTTTTTGCACTTTTTCAAATGCTCGGACCTCTAGCTGGCGAACACGTTCACGAGAAATGCCATATCCGCCGCCAAGTTCTTCCAGGGTAACCGGGTCTTCCTTTAGGCGGCGTTCGGTAAATATGTGCAATTCGCGTTTATCCAAAGTTTCCAGAGCAACGGATAGCATTCCCTGATGCATGTTTTTTTCTTGAGATAATGCGGTAAATTCTTCTGGGCTTATGCCTTCATCGACTAACGTATCCTGAAATTCAGCCGCGCCATCATCATCTCTTGAAATGGGGGCGTTTAGGCTCATGTCACGCGAAGCTAGCCTACGGTTCATATTTATGATGTCATGCTCTGATATTTTCAGGTCACGCGAAAGCCTTGATGCCTGCTCTGGCAGCAGCTCACCATTATCGTTAATGCCAAGGCGGGATTTGTGTTTGCGCAGGCTGAAAAAAAGCTTCTTCTGCGCTGCCACCGTTCCCATTTTGACCAGCGACCATGATTTCAAAACGTATTCGGTTATTGATGCCTTTATCCACCACATAGCATAGGTGGAAAGACGAAAACCTTTGTAGGGATCGAACTTCTTTACCGCCTTCATCAGGCCAATATTGCCCTCGCTGATAAGGTCGGCCACGGGCAAACCATAGCCGCGATAACCCATTGCTATTTTTGCAACCAGGCGCAGATGACTGGTAACCATTTTGTGGGCTGCATCAACATCGCCATCTTCGGTGTAGCGCACGGCAAGAGCATACTCTTCTTCGGGTTTGAGCATGGGATATGACCACGCTTCACGAAAAAACAGCGAAAGGCTACTTTCCGATGCATTATCATATGCAACAGATGGCAAGTTAGGTGATTTATTGCCAGATAATTTATTTATTGATGGGTTATAAGCACTCATTTGGCGCTATCCTCCTTTTGAAGCAATAGTCCTTATTTACTCATGTGTTTACTAATGGTTGATCATAAAACTGACCGCTAATTACGGTTTTATGATGTCCACTAATATTCAGGTTTGCCAACTGGCCAAACCGTCAAAAAAATCGGCCCCTTCATGGGCACCAACGTTGGATATAAATTACATAAATACCCGAGCATTGTCAATGGTTACTAAGGCAAAAGCTATGGGTATATATGAAAAATACTATTTATATCAATGCATTAGCATGCTTAACTATTATTATATTTTACTAATATTATCCCCCTGTAAACACCAAAATAATCAATCCCCAACCTTTTGCCCGGCCACTTCGCACCCGCTTACCCCCTCTTCACGCCCCCTTCACCTAAGTTAAAAAAAGGCTTAGTTTGCGAACAATGAATAAACCAATAAAAATAATACTGGCAAACCCCCGTGGTTTTTGCGCGGGCGTAGATCGGGCCATTGAAATAGTAAAAACCGCACTGGCTAAGTTCGGCAAGCCTATATATGTGCGCCATCAAATCGTCCACAACAAATATGTGGTTGAGGAATTAGAATCAATGGGGGCAATTTTTGTCAAAAGCCTTGATGAGGTTCCGGAAAATGCATGGACCGTTTTTAGCGCCCACGGTGTTGCTGAAAAAGTAGAAAATAAAGCCAAAGAAAGAGGGCTTCCTTATATTGATGCGGCCTGTCCATTGGTTCTAAAAATACACAACCAGGGACAGCGTGCGGTAAAAAACAATCGCGAAGTTGTATTAATAGGTCATGCTGGACACCCCGAAGTAGAGGGGACCATTGGACGCATCCCCGGTAAAACTTATCTGGTGGCAACGGTTGACGATGTGGGCAAGCTTGATATTGATAGCGCAATCGACCTTTCCTACCTTACGCAAACCACGCTCAGCGTTGCCGATACCAAAGATATAATTGATGCCCTTAAAGAAAAATTTCCAAATATAGAGGGGCCAGACCTTAACGGTATATGCTATGCCACACAAAACAGGCAAAGTGCAGCCCGTGATGTTGCAAAACAGGTTGATCTTTTGCTTGTTGTGGGTGCAAAAAATAGCTCCAACTCAAACCGTTTGTGCGAAATAGGTAAGGCAGAGGGGGTCGCCAGTTATCTTATTGATGATGCATCGATGATTAATGATGCGTGGATCGATGGGGTAGAAAGCATAGGTATAACCGCCGGCGCATCTGCGCCTGAAGTTTTAGTTGAGGGTGTTATTGATTACCTTAATCAACTAGGTGAAATAAAAATTGAAACTCTTTCGGGCACTGAAGAAGACATGCATTTCAATTTACCAAAAGAATTAAAAGACTAATCAGGCACAAAAAACATCAACTGCCTTTATCAATTGCTTTGGCCGCACTAAAGCCAGAACGCGCCGCGCCTTCCAGCGTCGCCGGAAGCCCGGTTGCCGTCCAATCACCAGCCAAAAACAAATTATTAAGACCTGAAGATGTTGATGGCCTAAGCGCATTGGAATCTGGCGTAGCCGCAAAGGTGGCCAATTTTTCTTTTATCACCCTGTATTCAGGCATTGCGCCTCCGCCTGCAAGGCGCGATATATTTCCCCATACCTGCCTTGCTATTTCATCGCCCTGAATACCAATTGTTTCTTCTGCGGCACTTATGGTTACTGAGGCCACATTTTTTCTACGAAAAAGCCAGTGTGACACACCGCCAAGCAATCCTGTCATCTCGGGAACCTCAACCGAAGTGTGAGTTTTAAAATGAACATTTATTATGGGGCTGAACTTAGGTGGCCCCGGTATTGAAGGGGACATTGAAGAAGATATCGGGGAAAAAATCTGATGTGCCTGCCCCCACGGCAATGCCGATACCACAACATCTCCATCTTCCAGATTTACATCAAATCCTTTGAAAGAAAGTTTTATTAAACATGAACCGTTGGATTCAACTGACCTGAGCATTGTCCCATAGCGAATATCAAGACGGTTTGCGGTTGGTTCGATTAAGGCTTTTGACAGTCCGTTTTTTGCCATTACCGGACGGGTATAATGCCCGCCCTTCAACAAAGTTTCGATAAGAACCGAATGCATCAAACGTGCGCTGGCATCTGGTGGGTGTGTATTCATTACTGCCAACACAATTGGAGCCCATAAATTATTCCAGCGAGGCGAAGTTGTATCAAGAACATCGCCAACCGATGCGTCGCAGTTTAACTTTCGGTAATCTTGTAAAAGGTTCCACATATTTGCGCCCGGAGAAGCACCCCGTACCCAAGGTATTTTCCCTGAACCCATGTCCACTGTCCACCTGGCATCATTTTGCAAATCTACAAAAGGAAACTCTGCCCTATGGGAAACGAATAGTTCATTGGTATCTGCCATTTCTAAAATTGCGCTGTTTCCAGATAGAATTAGATGGGTTCCATTATCTATTTCCACGCCTAAGGATTCATCAAACAGTGTACGGCACCTGCCACCCGGATGATTGGCAGCTTCGAAAACAATGGTTTTATGGCCACGTTCAACCAGCCGTTTTGCCGCGGCAAGCCCAGCAACACCGGCACCAATTACATACGTCGTATTCAAGCGAAAAATGCCGATCTTGCGGCAATAAATATTTTTTCAATTTTACTAATGCGTATCGGCGCATATGGATAGCGCAAGCCCTTGTTTATCATTTTTTCTAAAACCCGCTCATAAACGGCTTTCATTATGCGAGGGGGGCGTGCTGGGCCACGGGGCAACTTCATAAGATTGCTATTGGCTTTTTGATAATATTCTTGGGCTAGTGTTGCCATAAAATCCAAGGCTTTGGGGAAATTTTCATCCTTTAAAATTTCATCTGCTTCGGTTTTTTGAACAGAGTATTTTTTAAGCACCGACTGCGGTATGTACGTGCGCCCCAACGATGCATCTTCGGCAATATCGCGTAATATATTTGTAATCTGCAAAGCACGACCAAGATTTACCGCTAGACTATCCGCGTGACTGCCCTTGAGCCCAAATATTTTATTAGATATTTTTCCAACAGCAGACGCCACCCCGTCCATATAGATATTAAGCTCATCCATATCGCCAATAGTTACTTTTTCTACCGCGTCTGTCTCCATGCCGTTAATAACCGCAAAAAGATCGTCTCTATCAATACCATAAGAAATAATGGTTTTTGAAAAACCATTAGAAAAACTCACCGCTTCGGTTCCGTCCATTATGTCGTCTATGCGGTGCCGCCATTCATTCAGAAGTTCAATTTTTTCACCTACCGGAAGCGTTCCGTCGGCAATATCGTCCACTTCACGACAAAAGGAATATACTTCAAAAATTGCGTTGCGCTTAGCGTGCGGCAGCATACGCATCGCCCAATAAAAAGAGCTTGGAGTGGCCCTTGATGATGGAGGGGTGATTTTCAATTGCGGTATCGGGTTAGGTTTTGTGTATAAATTGCTCATCATAATTTATAGCTTAACCTCTGACAGCACCAAACAAAAACCAAAAAATTGACTGCACCTTACCAAGCTCAACTCTTGTGGCTACGGGGTCACTGTTTTTAAGCCTGCCAGACAGTTGAGTGGCGATTTTCCTTATCCCGCCCGCTTCACGACCCAATGCACCGGGTTGCAGCATTTTTGCAAGCGGTGCCGCATCATCCAGCAACCCATCAACCTTCACCAAGGCCCTATGGGTAACTTTTTTTAATGCTGGCGACATTTGCGTAGCGTCAAGATCGGAAATGCTTACCCCCTCTTCTGCCATCCAATCGGCGGGAAGATAAACACGCCCTAATTTAATGTAATCTTCCTTCATATCCTGAATGTGGTTTAAAATCTGCAACGCCGCACATAATGCATCAGAAGAACCAAAATCAATACGGGCATCTATTGGCGGATTTCCAGAAGAAAGAGTAATAAGATAACGCCCGACCGGGGCGGCAGATAGCGAGCAATAATTCATTAGTTCATCCCATGATGCGTAGGTGTTTTTATTTGCATCTTGGCGAAAGGCTTTTAACAAGTCGCGACAATAAATTGCGCTAACACCGCTTTGGCTTAAGCTTTGGCGCATGGCAAGCGATACCTGAAAATTATCATCGCCTTCTTTTCCGCCGCCAAGGAGGATGTTTTCCATTGCATCAAGCTGGGAAATTTTTTCATTTGAATTTAGCGATGAACTGTCGGCAATATCATCTGCTGTGCGGGCAAATGCGTAAAATGCCATCACATGACTTCGCATTCTTTTTGGAAGAAGAAATGACGCGACAGGAAAATTTTCGTCTCGGGCAGTTTTTCCAGATAAGCCCGATGGGGTTGAATTGATAGCCATCTGGGTATCGCCTAATGAAAAATCTATTTCTCTGCCTGTTTAAGGGTCGATACCTTGGTTCGAAGAACCTTCAGCAAACCTTCTATCGTTCCACCCTTTTGCTTAATAACTGATGCAAATTCCGAACGCTGGGTTTGACCCATACTTATTCCCTCGACATAGACATCAACAATTTTGTAATTATCTCCGTTTTGCCTTACCCGCCAATCAACACGTATAACACCGTCTCCTCCGGGGCGGACAAGTTCAGAATAAACAATCGCATCCTTGCCGGGGTCCATAATGGTGTTCACAACATTTATTTTTTCGCCTGAGTACTGATCAAAACGATCAACATAGGTAATTACGATAAGATCCTCGAAAAGATGCATGTATTCATCTTTTTCCACGTCACTAGCTGCCCGCCAATGGCGGCCCATAACCCATTTTCCTATGAGCGGAACATTAAAATTATGGTCCAAAAGGTTGCGAAAGCGCTCAATCTTGCCTTCACGAGCCGCATTTTCATCCGTGAGGGCACCTATTGCCTCATCGGCCAGCCCCTCAATAAATTGTTGGGCTGTATTGCCGTTGTGATCTGCGCTGGCCGCCATGGGAACGGTAGCCGAGAATAATGCCGCCACAAGAAATATTGAAAAAAACGAACCGCGTATAATATTGCGTATAATCATGACCTGAACTATGCCTTTTGTGTTTTTGTTAAAACCACATTAAAAAAGGCGCTCAATCTACCAAGGCGCCTACCTAATTTCGCTCAAGCAAATAATAGTATTTTCCACAGATAATGGCAATTAGCACTATTTATCTAGTGCAATTTTTCGGTATTTAGCTTGTGTTTATTGCATGTTTCAGGCTTATTTCAGCTTCAATTTATTAACCCCCAAGGCCGAATCAGCGCAGGTTTATTAAAATGATAGTTATTATTTCTCCGGCAAAAAAACTTAACCTAGATAATGAAAAAATCCCGGATATTGCCCCGGACATTACAAAGACCAAACCGCGCTTCGATGCCGACGCAAAAAAGCTGGCAAAAATAGGGGCTGAAAAAAGCGAAAGCGAAATAGCCAGCCTAATGCACATAAGCACCAAACTTGCCGAAGGTGCGGCCAACTGGTTTGCGACCTTTTCTTCCAAAGAAACGGCAACCGATGCAAAGCCGGCTGCGTTTATGTTTTCTGGCGATACTTATATCGGCCTGGACATACGCACAATGGACAAAAAATCCCTAAAGCAGGCGCAAGACAGGCTTTTAATAATATCGGGGCTTTATGGCGTGTTAAGCCCGTTTGATATGATTAAACCCTACCGCATGGATATGGGAACCAAGCTCGAAACCCCAAAAGGAAAGAACCTTTATCAGTACTGGGGCGACAGGGTTTCAAGGGCCGTAGCTGCCCAAGCAAAAGAAACGAAATCCAAGGCGGTAATAAACCTTGCATCAAAGGAATATTTTTCAGTTTTGGACGAAAAAAAATTAGGGGTTCCGGTCATAACCCCCCTGTTCAAAGAAATACAGGATGGCGAAATACGTACCCTTGGCCTTTTTGCCAAACGCGCACGCGGGGCAATGGCCAGATGGATAATGGAAAACAATATAAAAAAACCGGAAGATATAAAATCGTTTGACCTGGGCGGGTACAAGTTTCAACCCGGGGCATCAAACGAGGCCGAGCTAACCTTTGCCAGGCCGCAGCCGCCATCTAAAACCGCCAAAAATAAATCAAAAAACAAGCGCTAATGCTTGGCTACATATAACCTTGGCCCGAGATGTATTCACGCATTGCCCCGCTATCTATCTGGCATTCATCTAGGCTGTGTTTAATCAAATCGCCTATGCTGATTATACCAGCCAGCTTGCCTTTATCCATAACAAGAACGTGGCGCGTGCGTTTATTGGTCATCAGGTCGCTTAGCTCTGTAGTTAGTGCATCTATATTGCAGCTTATAACATTGGCAGAGGCAACATCGCGCACCTTGAGGGCCGAAACATTGCCGTCATTTTTTACCAAAGCATTAATAATATCGCGCTCAGAGATTGAGCCGATTGTTTTGTCATTTTCAACAACAGCCGCAAAACCAATGCCCATTTCTTTGAACATGCGCGCAACATCAACCAGCGACGCATCTGCATCGGTGGTGATAACACCGCCGTCTTTTGAATCTAAAATTGTTTTTACAATCATTTTTAGGAACTCCCTTCAATTGTTCGAGAAGTATCCCCAAGGGCGATATTGTAGCATAAAATCAGCTATAATTCCATTGCACCAAATAATTGTAAATCAACGAAATTAGTAAACTAATAATCAAGTATTAAGACAAATGGCTTTAAATAATACCCATTCAAGGATTTAAAAAATAATGTCAGGCACAAAAAATGACCGCCCTTTCAGATAAAAAAATCAGCAAATTAAAAGAAAAGCTTTTGCTGGTAAAACAAGAGCTAATCCACGATGACGAACTTAGCGCCGATGCCCGCCAAGCGGTGGAGCTTGACCAAACCAGCGTTGGGCGCCTTTCCAGAATGGATGCAATGCAGGCCCAGGCCATGGCGCTAGAAACCGGGCGACGGCGAGAAACGGAATTAAAGCGCATTGAGCTGGCCCTTGGCCGGATTAAAAAAGGTGAATACGGGTTTTGCGCATCGTGCGATGAGGAAATCCCATCCAAGCGTCTGGAAATGGACCCGGCAACGCCAATTTGCGTGAACTGTGCCAAAAAAGATTAATAAGCAAAGATTAGTAAGAAAATGACCCCGTTTAAGTTTATTTATACCAACCGCAGGTTTTTGGGCTTTGGGCTTCTTTGCACCCTTGGCGCAAATATCGGACAAACATTTTTTATTGCCCTTTTTAGCAATTCCATCAGGGGTGAATTTTCCCTTAGCCATGGTGATTTCGGTGCGGTTTATTCATTGGCCACACTTTTAAGCGCAGTTGTAATTATTTGGGCGGGCCGCAGAATAGATCATATTGATCTAAGGATATATGCGGCGATTGTTATAATCGGCCTTGGTATTGCTGCGGGCGCCATGTCTATTGCCGGCAGCGTTTTGGTGTTAATAGCGGCATTATCGGGGCTTCGCCTTTTTGGCCAAGGGCTTTTGCGCCACACCGCAGTTGTAAGCATGGCCAGATATTTCGAAGACACCCGTGGCCGCGCCATGAGCATTGTAAGCCTTGGCTTTCCTATCGGTGAAGCCGTTTTTCCAATATTGGCCATTACCGCCATTGCATATATTGGCTGGCGTGATGCATGGGGGTTTATTGCCGCGATATTGATATTTGTATTTTTGCCCGCATCGCAATTTTTGTTAAAGGGTCACAGCAAGCGCCACCAAGAATACGAAGAAGCAAAATCTGCAAAAGAAATATCAAATGATGAAAAAAATATTCTCCACGACCCCTCGTTTTACATAATTTTATCGGCCTCACTTATGGCACCGTTTCTTTTGACCGGGGTGTTCTTTCATCAAATCGCATTGGCCCAGTCAAAGGGCTGGGAAATTGCATGGCTGGCATCCAGCTTTCCGGCGTTTGCCGGGGCCACGGTGTTTTCATCGCTTTTAACCGGATCCTTGGTTGATAAAAAAGGCCCGGGCCGGGTGCTGCCGTTTTTCCTTATTCCGCTAATTGCCTCCATGGGGGTTGTTTCCTTTGGCGCACACATGCTTTGGGTTCCCGTCTATATGGCCCTTGGCGGGCTTACCACGGGTGCCAGCGGGGTTCTTATTACCGCTAGCTGGGCCGACACATACGGCACCCACAGGTTGGGAACGGTGCGTGCCCTTTCATCCAGCTTTACGGTGCTTTCCACTGCTGCCTCACCCTTGCTGGTGGGTGTGCTGTTGGACCGGGGTGTGGGATTCGCTGCCATGGGCATTGGGGCCATAATGCTGGCGGGGGTGGCCCTTATAATAATTCAAGGCCCAGCAAGAACCCTTAGAAACAGCCGTTTATAAACAGATTTCGGCACATTCAAACAAAAAGAAATCTGCCCAGAAAGCAGTTGTTAACCAATCCCTCCTAACCTTTAAGATAGAATATTTAAGATTAAGGGATAAGGAAGGAGCCGCAATGGTTCTGCTAACCGGCCCCGATCAGCACCGGGCCAATATAAAAATTAAAAACACGACCGGCACCCAAACATGGTCGCCTCTCCTTCTTGCGGGCCTTTTTACGGCCCAAAATAAAAATCTAAACCTTACTTCAACGCCTCCGCCATCGGGGGCGTTTTGCGTTTCTACACCTGAAATAAATTAATTTAGGAGGTATCTCATGGGAAAGAAAACTCGTCGCCAAAAACAAGCAACTGTTCACGCGCTATACCCCGAAGATGAAGTTTGGCACCCACTGGGGGCTGCGGCGCAAAAAAATCGCGACCAGAGCTACCTCAAAACCATTAAGCCCAGAAGCGACAATCAAAAAATGCTTCTTGAGGCCATGGATGCAAAAAATCTTGTCATGGCAATGGGGCCGGCTGGGACTGGCAAAACATACCTTGCCATAGCCAAGGCAGTTGAATGGCTGGAAAAAGGCAAGGTCGGGCGCATTGTTCTTACCCGCCCTGCGGTAGAGGCTGGTGAAAGCCTTGGCTTTTTACCCGGTGAAATGGAAGACAAGCTGGCACCTTATTTGCGCCCCCTGTTCGATGCACTGGCAGACAGGATGGGCAATAGTTCAATTAAAAAAATGATGAAAGACGGCACAATAGAAATAGCCCCGGTTGGCTTTATGCGCGGGCGCACATTAAATAATGCGTTTGTGGTAATTGATGAGGCGCAAAATTGCACCTATGGGCAAATAAAAATGCTGCTTACCCGTCTTGGCTGGAATTCAACCATGGTTGTAACTGGTGACCCTGACCAAACAGACCTGCTGCCCGGAATGTCCGGCCTAGCCGATATATCAAACCGGCTAGAGGTTATGGATGATGTGGAAGTGGTGCGCCTAAAAGACATTGACGTTGTTCGCCACCCACTGGTTGCAAGCATGCTTAGCGTTATCTGATTTAGGCAATCGACTGCTCGCGGGTTTTTAGGAATCTAATGTCGGGGAAATCTTCCTCGGCCTTTGAAAGGTGCCATGCGTTACGCGCCATAAAAACCGGTGCGTCGTCATGGTCTTTGCCCATGGAAACGCGGTTTTCATCAACAAATTTTTTCAATAATTTATCATCATCGGCATCGGCCCAGCGTGCGCCATAAAGTTCTATCTGTTCAAAATGAACGGGGATATCATATTCAGTGCGGATGCGGTCGGCCAGAACCTCAAACTGCAGCGGGCCAACAACGCCAACCACCCAATCTGAACCAATAATGGGCTTAATCACCATGGCCCCGCCCTCTTCGGCGATTTGTTGGAGCGCACGTCCCAAATGCTTGGCCTTCATCGGGTCATCGGCTCTGGCCCTTTGCAAATGTTCGGGTGCAAATGAAGGGATACCGGTAAAATGAATTTCTTCAGACTGGCTAAGGGTATCGCCGATACGTAGGTTTCCGTGGTTGGGAATGCCTATTATATCACCAGCAAAGGCTTCCTCTGCGGTTTCGCGGTCTTGGGCCAAAAATAGAACCGGGTTATGAATATTTAAAATTTTTCCTGTGCGAATATGCTTTAGCTTCATCCCCCGCTTGAAATGCCCGGAATTAATACGGACAAACGCAATGCGGTCACGGTGCTTAGGGTCCATGTTGGCCTGAATTTTAAAAACAACTGCGGTTACGTCGGGCTCTTCCGGCTTTACCTCGCGCTCAACCGCTGGCTGCGGGCGCGGCGAAGGCGCGTTTAGGGCAAGCCCGTGTAAAAGCTCGCGCACACCAAAATTGTTTATTGCGCTGCCAAAAAATACAGGCGTCATATGCCCCTCAAGGTATGATTGCAGGTTAAATTCGGGGCAAAGACCACGAGCCATTTCTACATCTTCGCGCAACTTTTTTATCGCCCAGTCGGGCAGCAGCTCATCAAGCTTGGGGTCATCAAGACCATTACATTCAATGCCCTCGCCGACCTCCTCACCTTTAGAGCGCGCCACAAGCACAAGGCGGTCATTGAACAAATCGTAACAGCCAAGAAAATCCCGACCCATGCCGATGGGCCAGCTGGCAGGCGTCACATCCAAGGCGAGCGATTGTTCAATTTCATCCAACAGGTCGAACGGGTCTTGTCCATCACGATCCATTTTGTTTATGAACGTGGTAATTGGCACGTCGCGCAGGCGGCAAACCTCGAATAACTTTCTGGTCTGGGCTTCGATGCCCTTGGCGCTATCGATAACCATAATGGCGCTATCAACCGCTGTTAGCGTTCGGTAGGTATCTTCGGAAAAATCTTCGTGACCGGGGGTATCGAGCAAATTAAAAGTTTTACCTTCGTATTCAAACGTCATAACCGAGCTGGTAACGGATATTCCTCTTTCTTGCTCAACCTTCATCCAATCGGAACGCGCACGCCTTGCCTGACCGCGGGCCTTAACCGCACCCGCCATCTGGATAGCACCGCCAAACAAAAGCAGCTTTTCCGTTAGTGTGGTTTTGCCCGCATCGGGATGCGAGATAATGGCAAACGTGCGCCTGTTTTCAATTTCTGTATTCATGATGGCAATTCGTTATTTTTAAGTTTATCCGATATAGTCCAAAAGGATGATGCCAAAAGGATGATGATTGTATTTAAATCCGGGTGAAATGTAGCCAGATTGGGGCAAATCACCAGAAGTTTATTTTATTCTCGCATCTTGCCCGTTGTTTACAAAGCTGTGATAATGCACGCTATGCTATGGGGCGCTATTTGGTAGAAACTGGGTAGTCAGGAATTAATAGCAATGAATACACCAATGAATACGGCCGCACCAGACGGCGATGATGCCCGCGTCAACGATGATCGTCGCGATAACGCCGATGCCGATGGCCGTCGCAACGCCAATGAAAGGCGAGCTGAGGAAGGCCGCAGGGAAGATGCCAATAGAAGAGTTTTGGCATCTGGTCACAAAGGTAGCGAATTTCGCTACAACTCAGAACGAAGGGCGGAACAAGACCGCAGGGATGAGGGCCGGCGACAAGAGGCATTCCGACGCAGCGACAGCGATCGTCGTTCATAAATCATCTAAGGATGCTGGTTATTAGGACGCGGGCCATTAAGACACAGGTATGTGTTTCCACCATGATTTTGCGTTGATGGAAAAAACCGGAACGTAATGACGTATCTTTGCGGTTGAAACAACGTCTTTTATCTGGTTATCCATAACGTATGATTTACCCCCAAGAAAAATAACAAGAACCGCATGGCCGACTTTTAGGTTCATGTCCTTTACCGCAACCACACGCATGTTGTCTTCTTTGAATCCCAATTTGCGCAAAGACATATATTTGGCGATTGCAAAATCTTCGCAGTCGCCGAACTTGGCCATAAATTCACCCGGCGATGACCAATAATCCTTGGTTCCCCAATTTTGATCATCGGTGATGTATGGGGCGCGGTTCATATAATTGTTCACTTCACGGATTTTAGTAGCAACATCCTTGTCCTTGATACCCTTAAGGAAAGTTATCCATTTGCCGTATGAACAAGAATTAAGTTCCTTGCCGCCACAGGGGCCGGATTTTTTGGCCGCCACTTCCTTGGAGTATTTGCCCAACGCCGAGGTCCATTTCTTAAACGGCGCAAGGTCGGAATTCATTTCTTCGGTTGAATTGAAAAAGCTTGGCGCCGCAACTGCCAAGGCAGGAGAAGACCCTGAAAAAATTATACTAACGCCAACGAGCATCGCTAAAACAAGCAACGGTATGGTAATTTTTCTATTATTTTTGCGTGTCATGTGCGCCCCCTAGAGTATCAACGAACCCCCCATGGGCAAGTATAGGTTTGAATATATGATGTAGGCAATATGCCTATTAATTGTTTATTTTCAATATGTTATTGATATATACGGTTAATGGAGCTAAACCCTTTTGCGCTCAGGCAATCAACCCGCTAGGATTACCGACAAGGGATAAATAAAAAATATCAGGGGGAATATTAAAGTGAGCACTCAAACCGCTAGTGGTGCGACAGAAAGCACCGTGCAGCCCAATGCCAAGCGAAACGTTAACTTAAAAGCGGCCGGGGTAATGGCTGGGTTGGTGGCGGCGATTGCTGGGGCGGTATTTTTTGCATTCAAATTTGTTGAAGATGAACGCGCCCGTGATATACAGCAATGGCAGGTACGCATTGGCATTGTAGCTGATTCAAGGTCGGCTGCGGTCAATCAATGGATTGAAGATAACTTTTCGGTTATGCGCGAACTTTCCGAAAATGCATCGCTACAACTTTACATGACCGAATTAACTGCGCCAAAAAAAGCTGATGTTAATGACCCTTTTGCCAGCGACGGCAGCGCAGAAACACAATTTCTTAGAAACGTATTAACCGCAATTGCCGAACGTAGTGGATTTAAACCCCCGGTCGAGGCTGCTGAAATTTCTGCAAATATTGAACGTGCTGGTGTTGCTGGTATTGGTTTGGTTAACGCCCAGGGAAAACCAATAACAAGTTCACCCGGCATGCCACCCCTTTCGGCGAATGTTCAAAAAGCAATTGCGCTGGCCCTCAAAGGGCAACCTGCGGTGATTGATATTTATATGGGCGCATCTAACCTTCCAACTATTGGGTTTGTTATCCCCGTCTATGGTGTTCAAGATGATCAATCCGGTGCCAAAGGAATTGGTGCGGTTGTTGGTTTGCGGGTTGTTGATGGTGATTTATTTAAAAACCTTGTCCAGCCGGGAGAAACCGCCGAAACATCGGAAACTTACTTGGTTCGTCCCGACACCAACAAAGGTGGCGCCACCATCGAATATTTAAGCCCCCTAAAAGATGGAACCGCACCGCTTAAACGCGCACTTAGCGCCGATACACCTGATCTTGATGTGGCTTATGCCGCCCAAAAACCTGGCGGTTTTGCCATAAAGCGTGACTATACTGGCAACGAGGTTTTGATGGTATCTCGGCCAATCGCCAGCGTTCCGTGGGTTTTGGTTAGAAAAATAAACAGATCCGAAGCCATGGCCGAAACCGAAACCAGGTTAAACACCCTGATAACCGTATTCACATTGATTATTGTCGGCGTAACCGTGGCAATTTTTGCGGTGTGGAAGCACGGAAGCTCGCTCAGAGCGACGCAAGCGGCGGAAAATTTCCGCCGTTCATCGGAACGGTTTGAAAACTTAAGCAAATTCATGAATTTGATATCAAATTCACAACCAACCGGAATTGTCGCGGTTGACGGCAATACGGCATATACCTACGCCAATGAACCGGCAGCAATTGATGCTGGCATCCCCGCTGCTGATATGCTGGGCAAAACCATGGCATCGGTAGTCGGACCAATAAAGGCACAAGTTTATGCCGATATAAATGAAACCGTCTTAAAAAACTTTGCCGCTTCAGACGACAGGGTTGCTAGCCGTGAGCAACACATAAATGTTTTTGGTGATGACGGTGATGATGAAGATTTTATGGTTATAAAATCAGAACATATTCCATTGCGTGGCGATAGCGAACACCCACCCGGGGTATTAATGATTATGGACGACATTACAGAGCTAACCCATGAACGCAGACGCAACGAAAAAATGCTGCGCCAGCTTATCAACACACTGGTAAGCGTGGTCGATAGACGCGATCCATTTTCATCGCATCATTCATCCCGCGTGGCGGAGGTTGCAAAAGCAATTGCCGAAGAAATGGCCACGGACGAAATTACCGCCAAGACGGTTGATATTTCCGGCAGCCTGATGAACTTGGGAAAAATATTTATACCTTCAGAACTGCTGACCAAAACCGGTGACCTTTCCGATGATGAACGCAAAACACTAATAAACAGCTATCTGGTTAGCGCTGATTTATTGGAAGATGTATCGTTCGAAGGCCCGGTTGTTCAAACTATTCGCGAAATGGGCGAAACCATTGACGGCAGCGGACCACTGTCGCTTACAGAAGAAAAAATTCTTCCCAGCGCCCGCATTTTGGCGGTGGCCAATGCTTTCGTGGGCATGGTTAGTGCACGCGCATACCGTGATGCCATGACCTTTGAAAAGGTTTCCGATATTTTACTTAGCGAAACCGGAACCAAGTTTGACCGCAAATCAGTTTCTGCATTGGTCAATTTCTTGGAAAACCGTGGTGGCAAAGAAAAATGGGCTCACTACCGCGAGCGCCCCAAAGAAGAATAGATCTGCTCTACCCCTCGGCCAGACATAATGCCATTCTACCTCTCGGCCAGACATAAAGCCGTTCTATCCCTCGGCCACAAAAAAACAGCCCCGGAAAATACCGAGGCCGTTTTTATGAACATCAATTTGGCCTTGATGTGTTCTTAATAAATATTAGCTGTCAGGCAATACGGTTGTGTCAACGCTATCGCTACTAATTGTATAACCTTCTTCGCCTGATGTTTGATTATCGGTAGTTGTTTCAACCTGTTCCACGTTACCATCAGAACCCATTACTTCTGTTGTGGTGGTTACTTCTTCGCCCGCGTTATCGTTAAGCGGGCTTAGATCATATGCAACACCATCAACCTCAAGGGTGTCTGGATCAGCAAACATGATATCAAAATCAGTTGTTGCCGTGTCACCATTAGATACCTCAGTGGATGTAACCGAAACGTTTAAGGTAAAGCCTCCATCGTCCATGTCTTGATCGGTAATCAAGGTTAGACCTTCCATGTCGTCTGAACTTAGCGTCCATGTGCCACCGCCGTTATCAGTACCAGCCGAAAGCCCGGCACCATCTGGAACACCAGAAACGGTGATTTCCGAAATTTCTTCCGAACCATCGGTATCGTTAAGCGATGCATTGAATGAAATATCATAAACATTTACGTCATCATCGGAAACATCGACACTGGAAGTTTCCGCAGCGCCCATTTCAATTGGGTCTACGGTATTTCCATCTGCATCAACATCACCAAACTGAACGAATTCGACATTTTCAACAACATCGATACCATCAGAACGATCACCGCCGACATGCTCGACAATATATGTGCCGGTGCTGCCAAGTTCGGTAACGCGGTATTCATCCTGATTGCCGGAAAGAACAATGGTGTCCCTGCCAAGGCCACCATCTATTTCATCGTTGCCGGAACCGCCAATAAGGGTATCACTACCGCGACCCCCATCAAGTTCATCATTACCGGCACCGCCGATAAGGGTGTCACTGCCCCGATTTCCTTCAAGTTCATCATTGCCGGCACCACCGATAAGGATGTCTTTTGCATTGCCGCCTTCTAGCTCATCGCTGAAGGCCGTGCCAGTAAGGGTCTGATCCTGGTTTTCGCCGTCAATTTCTACACCTTGGTCATCATCGTCGCCTTCGCCGAATTCTATCGGTGCGGAAATGCTCATTTCCAAGGTCGGTGCATCAGCAACTGCGTCTATGGCAACTGTCATAGTGCCGGTGGTTACAAGACCGCCAGAGTTGGCGGAAATATCAAGATTGATATCAACATCGGAATTTTCCGGCGGGGTTAGCTTTAGGCCCGTCAGTTGATCGTTGGTAAGGGTCCATGTCCCGTCACCATTGTCGATGCCCGCTGAAAGACTAGCATCGGTGGGAACACCACTGATGGTAACCACAATGTCAGCGTTCGGGCTATCTGGGTCGGTAGCATTTATATTCAACGCTATGGCATTGTCTTCGTCGCCAGCAACATTTCCCATATCCAGCACGGGTGTCGCATCAGGCACATCAACCGGAAGATCAATCGTGACCGACCTAGTTACGTCAGAGCCGTCAAGGTTAGATGTTTCGGTTGCCGTCGCGGTAACGTTCAGGTTGAAATCTGTGGTTATGGTATCGGGAACAAAAAGTTTAAGATTGTCCAACGCGCCACCATCAAGATTGGTCTGGGAAATTGTCCATGAACCATCAAGGTTGTCGGTACCTGCGCTAAGGCTGGCCCCGGCAGGAATACCGGAAACGGTAATAGACAATGTTTCTGAACCATCGGTATCGGTCAAGTTTGATGTAATGCCCAAATCAAATGTTGTGGTCGTGCCGTCATCAACGCCAGCTCCAAGGGCTACATTAATTGTCGGGGCATCTGCAACCGCCACAATATTAGATGTTGCACTATCGCCAGCAGAACCGCCTTCGGTGGTGGTGGCTGAGGCCGATAGATCGATTGTTCCGTTCCAGTTAGCGGGTGGAGTTAGCTCCATGGTTCCAAGCTGGGTGGCCGGGTCAAGGGTAAGCGAGCCAGTAACGTCAACGGTGAAGCTATCGGTGCCAACCGTAAGGGTCGCGCCCTCGGGCAAGCCAGACAAGGTTACGGCGTTTACGGATTCTGCTCCGCTAAAGCCATCGGCCATGTTTGCGTTAAGGTTTATGGTAATGGATCCGTCTTCGGTGCCATCGGTGGTGGTAAGGGTTACGACCGGGGCGTCGGC
>DAOWFB010000050.1 GCA_030638205.1 Thalassospiraceae bacterium | reverse complement strand
CCTTCTTTAATTGCGCTTGATATCTCAACCGCTAGCGGGCCAGAGTTACCAATGCAGGTGGTGCAACCGAAACCTGCAATGTTAAAGCCAAGGGCATCAAGATGGGTTTGCAATCCGGCTGCTTTTAAATAATCGGCCACAACTTGGCTGCCCGGTGCTAACGATGTTTTTACCCACGGCTTAGGCTTTAAACCTTTTTCATGGGCTTTCTTGGCCAGCAATCCAGCCGCCACCAGCACTGATGGGTTGGATGTATTGGTGCAACTGGTGATGGCGGCAATAACCACGTCGCCATCGCGCAATTTATAATCGGCGCCTTCTACTTCTGTTTCGCGCACCGCAGAAACACCAGCCAAATCATTCAATGCAGATTTAAAAGCATTTGCCCCATTTGATAATGCAATGCGGTCTTGCGGGCGTTTTGGCCCTGCCAATGATGGCTCCACCGTTGAAATATCAAGCTCCAGCGTGTCGCTGAATACCGGCTCAGGGCTTGATGCGTCGCGCCACATGCCCTGAGCCTTGGCGTATGCTTCAACCAAGGCAACGCGCTCTGGGTCGCGTGCGGTAAAATTAAGGTAATTAATTGTTTCACTATCAATGGGGAATATTCCGCAAGTTGCGCCATATTCCGGTGCCATGTTGGCAATGGTGGCACGGTCGGGCAACGATAGGTGGTCCAGCGCCGGGCCAAAAAATTCAACAAATTTACCGACCACGCCTTTTTTGCGCAGCATTTCAACAATAACCAATACTAAATCGGTTGCGGTGGTGCCTTCTTTTAACGATCCTTTTAATTTAAAACCAATTACTTCGGGTATTAACATTGAAATGGGCTGGCCCAGCATTGCGGCCTCGGCTTCTATGCCGCCAACACCCCAACCCAAAACCGCAAGACCGTTTACCATTGTGGTATGGCTGTCGGTTCCGACCAATGTGTCGGGGAACGCCATTGTATTGCCGTCTTGGTCATCATCGGTCCACACAACTTGCGCCAGGTTTTCAACGTTAACCTGATGGCAAATTCCGGTTCCCGGTGGAACCACGCGAAAATTATCAAACGCCCCTTGGCCCCAGCGTAAAAATTCATAGCGTTCACGGTTGCGCTTGAATTCCATTTCCTCGTTCTTTTTTAACGCATCAGATGTGCCCGAATAATCAATCATTACCGAATGGTCGATAACCAGATCAACCGGGGAAAGTGGGTTTATTTTTTTAGGATCACCACCAACCGCAACCATGGCGTCGCGCATGGCGGCCAGGTCAACAACGGCTGGTACGCCGGTGAAATCTTGCATTAATACCCGAGCCGGGCGATAGGCAATTTCACGGCCTGGTTTTCCACTGGCCGCTGCCTTTATGTCGTCGGCGCTAACCGTGCGGCCGTCCTCAAAACGTAGAAGATTTTCCAGCAATACCTTGGTGGAAAAAGGTAAAGTCGAAACATCCCGCCCGCCAATATTAAGGCCGTTTTCACCCGCAACCGGGATGGAGTAGTAATCATAGGATTTTCCTCCAACCTCAAGGGTGCGCAGGGAATCAATGCTTTTTTCTGGGGCTTTTCCTGTTTCGCTGGACATTAGGGGCGGGGCTCCTTTTGGGGGTTGGTGTGTGTATCTGAGAGCGTTATTTTAAGGATATATAGGACTTTTCTGACCTATGAGTCCATAAATGCGGGTTTTTCTAACAATATATATAGCAACAAATCATCACTTTACCCCCTTCTTGACACAATCTAGTCACATTCCGGGGCTTTAATAACAATCAAGGAAACAGCGGGTTAATGAGGCTCCCCCCTCCCTCTCTCCACCCGCTAGCCATTAAAAAGGCATCCTTTAGAACTATGACTTAAAAATTGTGAAACGATTTTCGCAGTGCTGACTACCTTAAAGACCGGGTTTCTTGAAACCCGGTCTTTTTTTTAAGCAAAAATACTTTAATGTCCGCCTCAATGCTCAACTGATGCTTAGGCGATTAAAGGAATAGACGTGTTTCAAGGCAAAGACCTTATCTGTATTCGTGGCGAAAGGCTGGTATTTACTGGCCTTGGTTTTTCCGTAAGTCCGGGCGGTGCGTTGGTGCTAATTGGCCCTAATGGCTCGGGCAAATCTTCGCTTCTTCGTATGATGGCTGGTTTGTTAAAACCTGCTGCAGGTAAAATGGAATGGAATGGCGAAAATGCGCTGGACGATTTTGATGAGCACGCATCGAACCTTCATTATGTTGGCCACCATGACGCGGTTAAGCCAGTTCTAAGCGTACTTGAAAATGTTCGCTTCTGGGCCGGGGTGCGCGGTGCTGAAATAGACGACAAAAATATTTTAACCGCCCTTGATGCTTTTGATTCCAAACACCTTGCCGATATTCCCGGACGCTTTCTTTCTGCCGGACAAAAACGCCGGGTTAACCTTGCGCGTATTATTGCTGCACCTGCACCATTGTGGTTGTTGGATGAACCAACCACCGCATTAGACCGCGCATCTATTTCTTTGCTGGACAAGGCTATAAAACGCCACCGCGAAGGTGGCGGTATTGTTGTACTTTCAACCCATGCCGATATAGACATTGAGGCAGCAACCATTTTGGATATTTCGGATTATTCTCTTAAAAAAATTAAGCAGGGGGCTGCATAAATGAAACAGTTTGCATTCCTTGTCAGGCGCGACCTTAGCCTTGCTTTTCGCCAAGGCATGGATTCGATGATGGTTGTGGTATTTTTTGTTATTGCCGTGGTTTTGTTTCCATTGGGTGTCGGGCCTGAACCCAGCACACTGGCGCGCATATCATCGGGTGTTATTTGGGTAGCTGCGTTGCTTTCGGCAATGCTTTCGCTGGAACGGCTTTTCCAAACCGATTACGAAGATGGCTCGCTCGAATTGTTGGCACTATCAAGTTTGCCGCTGGAGGTAACTGTTCTGGCCAAGGTAACGGCCCACTGGATAACCACCGGATTACCATTAATTGTTGCAGCCCCGGTGTTGGCGGTATTAATGCAGATGGAGTCCGAAGGCTTTCTCATTTTAATTGTTGCGTTACTGTTGGGCACGCCATCTTTAAGCCTAATTGGCGCAGTCGGGGCAGCATTGATTTTGGGCTCACGCCGGGGCGGTGTATTGCTCTCATTGCTGGTGCTGCCGCTTTACATTCCGGTGTTGATATTTGGGGTTTCGGCTGTGGATGGGGCCATCGGCGGGTATGAATTTAAAGCACAACTCCTTATTTTAGGCGGTTTTTTCATTGGCTCGCTGGCGTTGACGCCGTGGGCGGGGGCGGCAGGCCTCAGGCAGGCCCTAGAATAATAAAGAAATAATACAAGCAATAAAGCCAAAATAAAGGTATTGCCTCATTTTGGCCACGACTAACCATGACTATCTGTATGACCATATGACACCTAATGTTTATCTAAAGTGTAGGCAGCCTATTAAAAAACAGGTAAAACCTTGCCTTTGAGACAATAGCAATTTGAATAATTTGTAAGGAAAACCATTGGCCGACCTCCACCGTTTTGCGAACCCAACCAGATTTTTAAAACTTGCAGGGCTTATTCAGCCTTGGGCATTGGCTGTGTTTTTAATTAGCGCAACAGTCGGGCTCTATATGGCATTTTTTACCGCACCGGCTGATTACCAGCAGGGCGAAAGCGCACGCATAATGTACGTGCATGTTCCAGCCTCTTGGATGAGTATGTTTTGCTATACCGTTATGGCGGTGGCCAGCGCGGTCTCGCTTATTTGGAAACATCCGTTGGCCGATGTGTCTGCCCGGGCCACCGCACCCATTGGTGCGGCATTTACCTTTTTGGCGTTGGCCACAGGTTCGCTTTGGGGCAAACCAATGTGGGGAACATGGTGGGTCTGGGATGCGCGCCTGACCTCGGTATTGGTTTTGTTGTTTCTTCATATTGGCTACATGGCATTGCAAGGTGCGTTTGATGACCGGGTTCGCGCCGCCAAGGCGTCTGCTATTTTGGCATTGGTCGGTTTTGTAAATGTTCCCATAATTAAATTTTCGGTTGATTGGTGGAACACGTTGCACCAACCCGCAAGCGTTGTAAAAATGAGCGGATCTTCCATCCATCCATCCATGTTGTGGCCGCTTCTTATTATGGCAATCGCGTTCAAGGCCTATTATGTATGGGTATTGTTGGTGCGGATGCGCCAAGAACTTGTCGCTAACAAGGTTCGCATCCTTCGCCTGAAGCAGGTTCATGGTGGATAGGTGCGGATAGGCACAAATAGAACAAAAAACGGAGAAGGCTTTTGGGTGAATTTCTAGAAATGGGCGGATACGCCGCTTTTGTATGGCCTGCTTATGGTTTGAGCTTTGGCCTGCTTGCGTTGCTGGCATGGCTCAGCCTGAAGGGCTTAAAAGATACGCAAAAAATGTTTGATCGGCTTTCGGCTGATGCAGAAATCGATGAAAGAAAATCCGATAAATGAAACGCAAACATAAAAGACTTACCTTTGTAATTGTTGCCATGGCCCTGCTTGGCATTGCGGTAGGTCTTGTTTTAATGGCATTTGAAGAAAACATAGTCTTTTTCAATAGCCCAACCGATATTGTTAACAAGCAGCCAGAATCAGGCAAACGTTTACGTCTTGGCGGGTTGGTCGAAGAAGGTTCGGTAGTGCGTGAAGCGGGCTCAACCGTTACGCGCTTCAGGGTTACTGATTTGGTAAATGCCGTTGATGTAAATTTTGATGGTATTTTGCCCGACCTGTTCCGCGAAGGCCAAGGCGTTATTACCGAAGGTAAATATATAGACGGTGTTTTTCAGGCATCAGAGGTTCTGGCCAAACATGATGAACAGTATATGCCACCCGAAGTAGCCGATGCTTTGAGAAACTCCGGCGAATGGCGCGGCGACTTGGGTCCGCCCGCTAAATGATCTGGTTAAATAATCAGCTAAATAATAAGGAAAAAAATATTGATAATTGAAGCCGGACATTTTGCCCTGATACTTGCGCTAATGGTTGCCGTTTTTCAGGCGGCGGTGCCGATGGTAGGTGCATATAAAAATGATAGCGTATGGATGAATTTTGCCGTTCCATCTGCCATTATTCAGGTTGTTTTGGTTTCGGTTTCATTTGGTGCGCTTACCTATTCGTACGTTGTTTCTGATTTTTCAGTTTTAAATGTTGTTTCCAATTCTCATTCCGACAAGCCGATGCTTTACAAGGTGTCAGGCGTTTGGGGAAACCACGAAGGCTCCATGTTATTGTGGGTTTATATCCTTGCCATTTACGGGGCCGGGGTTGCCATGTTTGGCCGCAATCTGCCGCCGACCCTAAAAGCCCGCGTTATTTCAATGCAGGCGTTGGTGTCATTGGGTTTTTATCTTTTCATTCTTATTACCTCAAACCCGTTTGAACGCATTTTCCCACCGCCGGCTGATGGCCGCGGCCTTAATCCGTTGTTGCAAGATCCAGGGTTGGCGTTTCACCCGCCGTTTCTTTATTTGGGTTACGTTGGGTTCTCCATCGCCTTTTCATTTGCCATCGCCGCCTTGATTGAAGGCCGGGTTGATGCCGCATGGGCCCGCTGGGTGCGCCCATGGACGCTGGCGGCATGGGCTTTCCTAACGGTTGGTATCGGTCTTGGTTCGTGGTGGGCCTATTATGAGCTTGGCTGGGGTGGCTGGTGGTTCTGGGACCCGGTTGAAAATGCATCGTTTATGCCATGGCTAATCGGCACGGCATTACTGCATTCATCCATCGTGGTTGAAAAACGAAACACGTTAAAAGCATGGACAATATTTTTGGCCATTGTTGCATTTTCGTTTTCTTTATTAGGTACGTTCATTGTGCGTTCTGGCGTTTTAACGTCGGTGCATTCGTTTGCGGCTGATCCTGAACGCGGCGTGTTTATTTTGGTCTTGTTGTTGGTTGTTGTTGGTGGCTCATTCACCCTGTTTGCATTGCGTGGGCCTGAATTAAAAGCAGGTGGTTTGTTTCAGCCGGTATCGCGCGAAGGATCATTGCTGTTAAACAACTTGTTGATGACGGTTGCCGCCGCAGTTGTGCTTTTAGGAACACTTTATCCGTTATTTATTGACGCTATCAGCGGTGAAAAAATTTCCGTCGGCCCACCGTTTTTTAATGCATCGTTTGTTCCGTTAATGATACCGGTAATTATTGTAATGGCCATTGGCCCGCTATTGGCATGGAAAAGGGGCAATTTGACCGAGGCCTTAAGGCGTTTGGTTTTTGCCGGCGCAGTTACGGTTGCCACTTTTGTTGCGGTTATGGCCCTGTCCGATGATGGATCATTGTTGGCGGCTTTTGGCATTGCCTTGGCCGCATGGCTTATTATTGGAACGCTCAGCGAAATTGTAACGCGTAGTAAAATGTTCAGGGTTCCAATGATGGTTAGCCTTCGTCGTTTGGCCGGGCTGCCCCGTTCGCAATGGGGTATGAGCATTGCTCACGCCGGACTGGGCCTTGCCATAATTGGTATGGTTGGCTCCACCGTGTGGAAGCAGGAAAAAATTACCGTAATGAATCCGGGCGATAGCGTTCAGGTTGCAGGTTACGACTATACCTTTATTGGCGCACGCCAGTTTCCCGGGCCTAATTATACTGCAACCCGGGGCAAATTTACGGTGGCCAAAGACGGCAAATTTGTAACCGAGCTATACCCCGAAGACCGGGTTTATCCAGTGCGCTCCATGCCCACCACGGAAGCCGCTATTTATACCATGGCGTCTGCTGATCTTTACGTTGCGTTGGGCAACAAGGAAGAAAGCGGCAGTGGCTACGTTGTGCGAATTTATCACAACCCATTGGTGGTATGGATATGGATTGGTCTTTTATCGCTGGTTGCGGGCAGTGTAGTTAGCCTGTCTGATCGCCGTCATCGGGTTGGTGCGCCGGAAAAAAGTTCCAAGGTAGCTGCCGCTCCACAGGCAGCGGAATAGGGGGGGCTAAGTGCGTAGGTTTATTTATGTTATTCCGTTAATTGTGCTTTTGGGTGTCGTCGGGGCATCTATCGTGCAGATGAAATCCGGTGTTCCCGCAAGTAAATTACCATCGGTTTTAATTGACCGCCCGGTTCCAGATTTTGTTCTGGGCCCCATAAAGGGCCAGAGCGTTGGTTTTTCTAGTGAAGATTTAAAAGGCCAAGTTACTTTGGTAAACCTGTTTGGTTCATGGTGTTTTGCTTGCCTGACCGAGCATCCATTTTTAATGCGGGTGAAAGAGCAAAATCTTATTCCTATTTTTGGTCTCGATTGGCGGGAAAAAGACGTTGACGCCGGGCCTATGTGGCTTGAAAAATGGGGCAATCCCTACACCCGTATCGGTGATGACCCTGATTCCAAAGGTGCTATTTCTTTGGGCGTTACCGGCGCACCGGAAAGCTTTATCGTCGATAAAAAAGGCATCATTCGTTACAAACAAATTGGCCCAATTACACCCGATGTTTGGGATGAAACCTTGTGGCCGATAATTCAAAAGCTAAGGCAGGATAAAAGTTGAAAATGAAAAAACTACTTTCCATTTTGGCTTTCATGTTTTTGGCATTAAGCGTTTATTCGCCCGTCAGTGCCATAGAGCCCGACGAAATACTTTCCGATCCAGCGCTGGAAACCCGCGCCCGCGAAGTTAGCAAACAATTGCGTTGCGTGGTTTGTCAGAACCAATCAATTGATGATTCCAATGCCGATCTGGCACGCGATATGCGCTTGCTAGTTCGTGATCGTATTCTTGCTGGCGACACTAATCAGGGCGTACTTGATTACATGGTTAGCAGTTATGGCGATTATGTATTGCTTAAACCGCCGTTCAAGACATCCACCGCATTGTTGTGGTTGGGGCCATTTATTATTTTTGTACTTGGGTTTATTGCGGTTGGATTTTATTTTCGCAAACGTCCAGTTGAAAAAACTATCAGCACCATAAATCATACTCCGTTAGATGATGATGAACGCGCAAAGATTGAACGCGCACTTTCATCAACTAATGAAAATGAAGGAAACACCAAATGACCGGGTTTTGGATAGCCGCCACCGTAATGACGGTAATTACGGTGGGCATATTGATGTTTCCTGTTATTCGCAGGGGCGCAACAAATAACGCCCACCGTAAAGATTTTGATCTAACCGTTTACAAAGACCAACTACAAGAAGTTGACCGCGACTTAGAACGTGGCCTTCTTTCCCAAGACCAAGCCGTTTCCGCCCGTACCGAGATTGAGCGACGGATGCTAGGTGCTGTGGACGAAACCAAAGAAACAAACCCCGATGTTGGCCCAGATATTGGTAAAGACATTGGTGACAAAAAATCCGGCGCTAATAACCCTTCGGCGGTAATGCTCATGTTTGCGTTGTTGGTAGTTGTGCCGCTTGGTGCGTTTGGGCTTTATCTGAACTTTGGCCAGCCATCGATGCCCGACCAACCGTTGGCCGCACGGGAGGCACAATTAAAAGAGGCGACCCAAGGCCGTGCCCAAGTTGCAGAAATGGTTGCCAAGCTAGAACAGCAAATGGTTCAAACCCCGGATGATCCCAATGGCTGGGCATTATTGGCGCGTAGCTATCGGGCCATGGAGCGATTTGGCGATGCGGTTAATGCATTGAAAAAACTCGCCCAGCTTACCAACGATGACCCCGAAGCATTGGTCATGTTGGCCGAAGCCTTGGTTGAAATGGACAAAGGTTCAGTGTCGCTAAAGGCGGTTGAATTGTTAAAAAGCGTGCAAGCGGCGGATCAGGGTGATCCTCGACCATATTTTTATATTGGGCTTGAGCGCCAACAAAAAGGTGATTTCCAGGGCGCGGTAAATGAATGGGCGAAGCTTTTAAATAATTCCCCATCTAACGCCCAGTGGGTTCCGGAAATGCAAGAACGTATTTCAGCATTGGTTGATGAAAATGGCCTTGATGCACCGAAAGTTGTTCTGCTGGCACCCGTTCAACAAAGCGCGCCCCAACAATCAAATTCTCAATCAAGCACTCAATCAAGATCTGGGGCACCAACCCAGCAACAGATACAAGATGCACAGCAAATGAATGCGGGCGATCAACAGGCAATGATACGTTCCATGGTAGAGCGTCTGGCAATACGTTTGAAAGAAAACCCAGACGACCTTGCCGGTTGGAAAAAAATCGAAAACGCATACCGGGTATTAGGCGAAACCGCCAAGGTAGATGAGGCCAAGGCCCACATCAAACGTTTATCAGGCGGTTGATATTTTGGCCCGAAGCCATCCGCAAATATCGAACGCTAATTCGCGGGTGTCGCCATCACTAGATAATTGTGCATCGCCTAATTTTTGCGATAGCTCTTCGAATATGGTTTCGTACCTATGATTAAGGCTGCTTTCGACCATAAGCTCGGTTGAAAGCTTTTGTACCTGATGGCTCAAGTTTTTTTCGCTTAGCCTCTGTCCATCAACCTTTACCGAAGACACGGTGTTTTTGCGCAATAGCTGGATACGCTCAAGCATCGCATCGCCTCGGCCCAATGTGGGGGCAATGCACTGAACTTTTTCAAAATCAACTTTTCCCTCAAACGCATCAATCCCTGCGGCGCTAAGACGTTTGTTAAGGTCGCTACGGCTAACCCCAAGTTCGCGTGCGGCCTGGGAAACGGTAATTTTTTGTTCCATTTAAGGGTCTCCATTATTTTTGGTTATTGGCTGCATAATATGTGGTGTGTGGTGAGCGTGGTTTCCAATTATTTTACCGATTTTACATTAGCACTTTGGCAAGTAACGCCCTCATCATGGGATTAAAAAAACAAAAAAATAAAAAGGGCACGAAAATCTTTCGCGCCCCTCTTATTAATAGTTGTGTTTAAAACGTTTATTTATTGGGTTGCCAGAAACGCAATGAAATCGACTTTTTCTTGTGCTGTGCATTCGCGCCCGATTACACCTTTGCAGTTTCTAAGAAACCACTTATCTACTTTTCTCTTATCGGTAAAACGATCAGATGCTTTTGATACTGCCATGGGGTCTATGGGTTTGGCGGTGCGTGTTTCGCCACTTTGTTGCGGTGTTGTACCGTGGCAAGATGTGCATTTTGGGGTCTCAACTTTGCCAGTGCCGTAGTTGGCATTATACATGGCTTCGCCCTTTGCCGGGTCACCGGCTACGGCACCTTGGGCCATGAAACCTGCGATAATATCATCGCGGGGCCCGGCGTGTGCGCTAACTGCAAATATTGCTGTAATAGAAATAGCTATTAAAAATATTTTTGTGTTTTTCATAACGGTTACTCCTTGATATTTTTTAGTGCTTTGGGGGGGTGTTTATTTTGCTTTTGGAATCTTTATTTTTTGATCATCGAAACGGCCGCTGTAATGGTCGGTGTGGCAGCCGCTGCAATTTGATTTAACGCCGATACCTTTTATTTTAAAAGTTT
>DAOWFB010000169.1 GCA_030638205.1 Thalassospiraceae bacterium | reverse complement strand
ATTGTTTTATTACAATTCTATCATCCAGAGGTTTAAGTTTCATAACTTACTCCTTATTTATATTTAAGTTCTTTTGTTTATCTTTCATTTTCGATATTAGTATAAAAGCATAAAAGTCGGTATAGCTTTCAATTTACATCATGCCGCCCATACCTCCCATGCCGCCCATTCCACCCATGCCGCCCATTCCACCCATGCCGCCCATATCAGGCATGCCGCCACCGGCACCGCCGCCGCCATCGCCCTTAGGCTCAGGTTTATCGGCAACCATAGCTTCGGTAGTGATAAGCAAACCTGCAACAGACGCAGCGTCTTGCAACGCGGTACGTACAACCTTGGTTGGGTCGATGATGCCGGCTTTCACCAGATCAACGTATTTGCCGGTTTGGGCGTTGAAGGACAGACCTTTTTTGTCTCTGTCTTCAAGCACCTTGCCTGCAACAACAGCACCGTCGTGGCCTGCGTTTTCGGCAATTTGACGGATCGGAGACTGAATGGCGCGACGAATAATATCAACGCCAACATCTTGGTCTGAATTTTCACCTGTGGTTTTGTTGAGCGCTTTGGTCGCCAACAACAACGCAGTTCCGCCACCGGCAACAATGCCTTCTTGAACCGCAGCGCGGGTTGCATGAAGTGCATCATCAACACGGTCTTTGCGTTCTTTAACTTCAACTTCCGAACCACCACCAACATGAATAACCGCAACACCACCAGCCATTTTAGCCAGACGTTCTTGCAGTTTTTCTTTGTCATAATCAGATGATGTTTCATCAATTTGTGAACGAATTTGATTGCAACGGCCATCGATGTCTTTTTTGCCGCCAGCACCATCAACTATGGTGGTGTCATCCTTGCTGATAAGGGCACGTTTTGATGTACCGAGCATATCAAGGGTAACATTTTCAAGCTTAATGCCAAGGTCTTCGGAAATAACAGTACCCTTGGTAAGGATTGCAATATCTTGCAACATGGCTTTGCGACGTTCGCCGAAACCAGGTGCTTTCACGGCTGCAACTTTTAGCCCACCACGAAGCTTGTTAACAACCAATGTGGCAAGAGCTTCGCCTTCGATGTCTTCTGCGATAATTAGCAGCGGACGGGTTGATTGAACAACTGTTTCCAAAACAGGCAACAATGGCTGCAAGCTAGAAAGCTTCGATTCGTGAATAAGAATGTAAGGGTTTTCAAATTCAACGGTCATTTTATCAGCATTGGTAACAAAATAAGGCGAGGTATATCCACGGTCGAACTGCATGCCTTCAACAACATCCAATTCGGTGGTTAGGCCTTTTGCTTCTTCAACGGTGATAACACCTTCGTTGCCTACGCGTTCCATGGCTTCGGCAATCATTTTACCGATTTCTTTTTCGCCGTTAGCAGAAATGGTACCCACTTGCGCAACTTCAGCAGAGGTTTTAACTTTTTTGGTACGCTTTTGTACGTCGGCGATAACCGCTTCAACCGCAATATCGATACCGCGTTTGAGATCCATTGGGTTCATACCAGCGGCAACAGCTTTGGTACCTTCGCGAACGATGGCTTGGGCCAATACGGTTGCTGTGGTGGTGCCGTCACCGGCTTCGTCATTGGTGCGCGATGCAACTTCTTTAACCATCTGTGCGCCCATGTTTTCAAACTTGTCTGAAAGTTCAATTTCTTTTGCAACAGAAACACCATCTTTGGTTATGCGCGGTGCGCCAAATGATTTATCGAGAACTACGTTACGGCCCTTGGGGCCGAGGGTAACTTTTACCGCATTGGCAAGGGTATCAACACCCTTGAGCATACGATTACGGGCATCAGAGCCAAACTTTACTTCTTTAGCAGCCATTGATCATGGATCCTTTCGCTAAATTGTGAATTTCTAAATTGATATGGGAAATATGAACAAAAAGAAGGATTACTTCTTTTTAGATTTTTTGCCCATTTCGATTACACCTAGGATGTCAGATTCTTTCATGATGATAAGATCTTCACCATCAACGCTGACTTCGCTACCTGACCATTTGCCAAACAGCACTCGGTCATCTGCTTGAACGTCAAGCGGCACAATGGTGCCGTCTTCGTTTTTAATTCCGGTTCCAGCGGCGACAATTACGCCCTCGGATGGTTTTTCCTGAACAGAATCAGGAAGAATGATGCCACCGGCGGTCTTTTCGTCCTGATCGACGCGACGCACTAGTACACGATCATGCAAAGGCCTGAACTTCATCTTGTTAACTCCTAGAAGTTGTTGAAACAATTAAATTAATGGTAAATCAAAGGGTGAAAGGGCGATTGTTAGCACTCCCACCCGTTGAGTGCTAGCGATTTAAGGTGGTTATGGCCGCCTGTCAAGGCCACCAGCCATAAAATGGTAGTTTTTAAGGATATTTGCGCTTATTTGACGTTTTTTAGGCTGCGGGCTTCCCACACGACCAGATATTTGCCGCGATAGGGGAAAAAGGCGATTGGGTCGGCCTTTATTTCGCTTTGCCGGACCACGTCTATGATAATGCCATCGGGGTTTTCGTCTGCCCATTTAATGGCCGCTGCCATATGGGGCAGCACCAGCAATGGTTTTTCCAAACGGCCAAGAAAGTGAAACTCGCCGTGGTATTTACCCACATAGGCCATCTTTTTCCCATCATTTTGCCAGTCAGAAATTATCTGGGCCGGAAAGCTGAGGTCATAGGCATGGCGCAATGCCGGTGCGGCTGCCATGTGGGTAAAAACAATTACCGAGGCTGCGGTTATGGCAATTATGCGAACTTCGGAACGGATATCAGGAACTGATACAAAGGCCGCGCCAACTGCTAACAATAATGCCGGCACCATCCATATGGGCGCTGCCTCATATGCCCAGCTAGGCATGCGCGGAACATAAGTTTCAATTATGGGTAATGCCGCCCATGCCAGCAATATTATGCCGGCCAACGCCGCCAGCACCAATGCCGGAACCATGTGTTTGCGTTTGGATGTTGTTTTATTTTCGGATTTTTTAATGTTGCTTAAAAGAAAGCTCACAAAAAGCGCAATGGCAGGAAATTCCGGTAACAGGTAATGCAGCTGCTTTCCTGAAATTGCTGAAAATGCAACCAGCGTTACCCCAAACCAAATGACAAGGAACCGCACACCGCCATCTGTTAACGATGCACGAAATCCTGTTTTTTCGCGCCAGCTTTTTTTAAATCCAACCGCTCGCCACAGGCGTGGCCATGCAAACCACGGCAATAATAACAACGGTAGATATTGTAAAAACCACCAAGGCGGGCGTTGATGGGCAAATGATTTTACCATTCGCCCTGCGGTTTGCCCGACAAATATTGCATCACGGTATTCAGGCCCGCCTATTATGGCCGCCGGTATGGCCCAGCAAAGGGCAATGCCAACACCGATTAAAATTGCAATGGGAACTGATGTGTACCATTTAACCCAGCTTTTGGGTTTTTCTCCGGTTAATAGCGGCCCCCAAAACGGCGCCAATAAATAAACCGGCAACACATGTAAAAGTATGGCAGGCCCTTTTGATAACCCTCCAAGGCCAAGGCCAATTCCAATTAGGGCAACATTTTTCCAAAAATCCCAAGAGCTGTTGTTGTTAACATATGCCCGCCAGCCACCAACCACACCTAACAAACTGACAAGGGTTGAAAAAGCCAGCATCATGTCAAACATGGTCATGGTTGAAAATACCGACCAATAAACACCGCTAAGCAATATTAATGGGGCTAACCCACGGCGCATTGATAAAACATCTTTGCTTACATCGGGCCAAAGGGCGTTTGCCATTTTTGCGGTCAACCATAATGAACCAAGCCCAAATAATGGCGCAACCAAACGCGCCCATTCGGTTGAAACACCAAAAATTGCCCAACCAATATTAATCAACCAGAACAGCAATGGTGGTTTGTGGCTGTAAAGTTCGCCATTTAGATGCGGCACCATGTATGATCCGCTGGTGTGCATTTCCCATGCAACTGTCAGGTAACGGGTTTCATCAATGGGCAGTAGCGGGCGCATGATAATTGCGCCGACCGCCAGAACCATCCACAAAAGAACCGTAAGCCACATATCATTAGGGCCAGAGCGGGTGTTGCTATTCATCAATTTCGCCAATTTCTTTATCAATTTCCGCGTCTAGCGATTTGCCCAAAGATTTGCCATGACGGAAATGACGATATAGATAAACACCTAAGAAACCTGAAAGAACAAACAAAATAACGCTAAGGCTAATGCGCAGTGCCGGGTCAACCGCAACCCCGCTGCCAGCTAGTGCAAATATTAAAGTTTGCGGCAGGTAGCCAATGGCTGAACCGCCAATAAACGGGGCAGATTTTACAGAAGAAACCCCGGCTGCCAAATTGGTTGCAACGTTGGAGCCCACGGGCAACATGCGGACAAGCAGCGTCATGGAGAAAGTATTGTCATGGAGAAAATTATCAAGACTGCGAATTCTGCCGGAGAACCGTCGTTGTAATGGTGCGCGGCCAAGCAGGCGAGCGTAATAAAATGCAATAACGCAACCAAGCACGGTTCCGGCTAACGCAAGAAATGTCCCCATGGCAAGACCAAAGGCATAACCACCAAGAAACCCTATTACTTGGCGGGGCAGGCCGATGGCGGTAATAAATGTTGCCATGCCCAAAAACAAAAGCTCACCCATGAGGCCGCGGCCCATGATGTTGGCTTCGATCCAGCCTTCGTCGAGCGCACTATTTATATCGCTTGCCTGAAACAGGAAACCAAGCAACGCCAGCGTTGCTATCATAACAACGCCGCGCAAGATTACACCTGTTCTCATTACGATTCTCTTTCTGATTTTGGCCCTGATTTTGAAGCGCGAACAATTTCAATTTGAGGTTTTGATCCGCGTGAGCGCAACCACATAACGCCAAATATATCAACGATGCCAACTTTCAGCCGACCCCACATTCCATATTTGGAAATGCCGCGTTCACGTTGGCGGTGGTTGACCTCAACCGAAATAACCTTTCCGCCGCGCCTTATCATCAGTGCCGGTAAAAAACGGTGCATATGGTCGAACCGCGGCATGTCGAGAAATGCAAGCCTAGTAAATACTTTTAACCCGCACCCGGTATCAGGCGTTTCATCGCCTAAAAGTTTTGATCGAACCGCATTGGCAATTCGTGATTGCAGGCGTTTCCATTCGGTATCTTTGCGTTTGGTCCGCCAGCCAGCAACCAATAATAAATCTGCATCATCTGCATTTTTAAGTGTATCCAGAAGACTTGGAATATCAGCAGGGTCGTTTTGCCCGTCACCATCCAGCGTTGCAATAAATTTTGCATTTGCTGATTTCACTCCGGTTGCAACCGCAGCACTTTGGCCGCAACAATTTATTTGCCGGACAATACACATGCGCGGATGTTCTTTTGCCAGATCTAAAAGCCGTTCTGGGGTTTTATCGCGGCTGCCATCATCAACATAAACAATTTGATAATCAGTTTTGCCGTCAAGGGCGGCAGCAATTTCTTCGACCAAAGGGCGAATGTTAAGCTCTTCGTTGTGTACCGGCACAACAACGGCAAGTTCGAACTGGGGATTTAGAATAGATTTAGACATTATATTTAATTAAATACCACTGTACCCAAGTGCCCAATACCTGATCGGGCGGTTATAATTTTGCCAAAAGTCCTTATGGCAATAGCTTTTACACCCGTTAGCCCCCATGTTCCACCCCGTTTAAGGACCATATTGTTCCCATATTGCATCAATGTTGGAAAACGGCGATTATACATGAATTGGGCAGGGGAATTGCCAAGGGTCAGGTTTTTATGGAAACAGAGGGGGTGTCGGGGCCCATCGGCATTATCCATCTGCTACCTTTGACCATCGTTTGTTACGAGAAGAGGTTATATGTCTACAGCTAAGCTTTCCACATCTGATTCATTTGAACAGGCGCTTGAATTTGCCAAGGCAGCCTTGATAGGCATGACAATCAGTTCGGTTGCACCAACGCCCGAAAATTTTCTGGTCTGGTACACCCATATTGCCGGTCGCAACCCGAACCTTTCACACATGATTTCCATATTGGTCGATAACAAACAGGAAATAACCAATTCCATAAGCAGGGATATCCACGATAGGTTTTTTGCAACCAGTATCGAAGATGATGCCCTGCATGAAACGGCAGAGCGTATAAATGAAGAACTAAGAAATATCATGAATTATATTGGCGAAACTGGCGAAGGTGTAACAAAGTATGGTGAGACATTGCATGCTGCCACCGGTGAACTTTCTGTCGCAGATGAACCCGCTGGGCTTAAAGAAGTAATTGGCAGGGTTTTAAATGAAACCCAAAAAATGGAAGATATAAATAATCGGTTGGAACAAAAATTAACCGATTCCACTTCCGAAGTTAGCCAGTTACGCGAAGACCTTGAAGACATGCGTAAAGAAACATTGACCGATGCATTAACCGGAATTTCCAACCGCAAGATGTTTGATATGGAATTGCGCCGCGCCGCCCGCGATGCAATGGAAAGCGGCGAAGACTTATCATTGATGATGGTGGATATAGATTTATTTAAAAAATTCAACGATACCTTTGGTCATCAGGTTGGCGACGAGGTTTTGAAGTTGCTGGCGGGAACCCTGGCCAAATCGGTAAAGGGAACTGATATTGCCGCCCGATACGGTGGCGAAGAATTTGCAATCATACTTCCCGGAACAAACCTTGATGGCGCCTATTCGGTTGGTGAATCAATCCGCACGCGCATTTCAACCAAAAAACTTATAAATCGCCAGACCAATACAGACCTTGGCAAGGTTACCATTTCAGCAGGCATAGCCCAGTTTGATTTTGGCGAGAAAATGTCAGATTTTATTGGCCGTGCTGATCAGGCGCTTTATACGGCAAAAAATCTTGGCCGCAACCGAGTTGTTAGTCAGGTAGATATGGAAAAAGATGCCCTTAGTTTTGACTAAAATTATTGACCAAAGGGTATTTGATCAGGGTCGATGAAGTTTAAATCTATAACCGATAATACATTTTCAGCTGTTCGTTCCATTATTGGAAATGACCAGATGATTTTGGCTGTTTTAGCCTTTGTAGTTGGCATTCTTTCCGGCGGTGCGGTTATTGGCTTTCGCGAAGGCATATCTTTTTTTCAAGATGCATTTTTTGGTACCGATAGTGAGCGACTTTTTCTTCATCTTGCTGGGCTTGAGTGGTGGCAGATAGTTTGGCCGCCAGTGGTGGGCGGGTTGATTGTCGGTATTCTTGTGCGTATTGGCTTGCCTGAAAATCGCCCCCAGGGCGTTGCCGATGTTATTGAGGCAAATGCATTAAAGGGTGGCCGCATGTCGTTAAGCGATGGCTTGCGTGCCGCAGTAATAAATGCAATTTCCATTGGTTCCGGCGCATCGGTTGGGCGCGAAGGGCCAGTGGTGCATTTGGGTGCGGCATTGGCCGCTAATATTGCAAAGCGATTAAAGCTAACCCGCTCCATTTCCCGAACGCTTTTGGGTTGTGGCGTGGCAGCGGCGGTTGCCGGTTCATTTAATGCACCCATAGCAGGCGCACTATTTGCCAATGAAGTGGTTATTGGCCATTACGCGCTAAAAGCATTTGCCCCGGTGGTAATAGCAAGCGTTACCGGAACCGCAATTTCCAGAGCATATTTTGGCGATTTCCCGGCTTTTACCCTGCCGCCTCATGCCATCACGTCTTACCTTGAATTTCCCGCATTTATTATTCTTGGTGTTGTTGCTGGCCTTGTTGCCAGCGCTTTGGTCAGGGGCATAATAAACGCGCAGGACTTATCAGAAAAAATTCCACTACCATCATGGCTTCGCCCAGGCGTTGGTGGATTAGCTATTGGCATAATGGCAGTGTGGTTGCCGCAGATTATTGGCGTTGGTTACGGCGCAACCGAGCAAGCATTAATTGGTAATTTTACACTTACGGTGTTGCTTTTAGTTTTGGTCGGTAAAATTGTGGCCACCGCAATATCATTGGGCTTTGGTTTTGGCGGTGGGATATTTTCTCCTTCGCTGGTAATTGGTGCGGTGCTTGGCGGTGCCTACGGAATTATTGTCTCCGGAATATTTCCTGACATTGGTGCTGACATTGGTGCATATTCACTTATTGGCATGGGCGCGGTGGCGGCGGCAACATTGGGTGCGCCCATTTCCACCGCATTGATAATTTTTGAAATGACTAGTGATTATGAATTAACCTTGGCGGTTATGCTGGCGGTAGTCGTTTCAACTGGGGTGTTTCGCCACCTGCATGGACGAACATTTTTTACTTCTCAGCTAGAACGACGCGGGCTTGACCTCAAAGGTGGGTTTGAAAGCAGTTTGCTTAGGGCCGGGCGGGTGGCAAGCGTAATGAAAATCGAAGCAGAAACAATAGCACCTAACGTTACCCTGCCGGGGTTAAGGCAACAGTTGCAACTTTCGCTTACTGGCGAACTTTTTGTAGTTGCAGATGATGGTCATTTAATCGGAACCATAACCTTGGCCGACCTTAGCGAAACCGCGTTTGACCCTGATTTGGATAATCTTATTAATGCTGGCGATGTGGCTCGCCTCAATCCACCGACATTAAGGCCCGATGACGATCTGGAAAAAACATTGAAGGTTATGAATGATGTGGGCGAATCGCTTATTGCAGTTGTAACCGATAGCACCACCATGCATATGGAAGGTGTGGTTGATGAACGCCACGTTATTGCTGCATACAACCGTGCATTGCTTGAAAGCCGCCACGAAGAACACGATGTTTAAAGATGGCTTGGGTTTCTAGCCGTGCTATATAAGGCGGCACAATGAACGATCCATTTGAAATAACAGATGCCCCAGAGCCAGCGACTACCACTGCCAAACATCTTGAGGGTCTAAATGAAAGCCAGCTTGAAGCGGTAGAAAACATTGACGGCCCGGTGCTGGTGCTGGCTGGCGCCGGAACCGGCAAGACCCGTGT
>DAOWFB010000041.1 GCA_030638205.1 Thalassospiraceae bacterium | reverse complement strand
TCCTCAGCCGCACTTACGTTACCAGCCGCCAGCATCAGGGCTGAGGCCATAACTGCTATGCTTAAAATGCTACGCAGCATCCGCATTGATAAAAAACCCCTCACAAATATTATTACTCACACACCATTATTCGCCAAATTATTCACCGAGGCCCATCTGGATATAACCGGTTGGGCAGACATCGCTGCAAATATGACAGCCGATGCATTTGTTGTAATCGGTGTCGACATAACGCCCCAGTGCCGATTTGTCCTTTTTGACGCGGAAAACCGCATCCTGTGGGCAATAGATAACGCAGTTATCGCATTCAAAGCACATGCCACAGCTCATGCAGCGTTCACCTTCGTGAACGGCCTGTTCTTCGGTCAGGCCCTGAAGGCGAGACTCAAAGTTGCCGACAACATTATCCGGGCTGATGTGTTTTTCAATGCGCTCGCCACGTTCATCAGACTGGAAATGAGCAAGGAATAGAGCATCGTGCGGAATAATCTGATTTGCCGAACGGTCTTCGTAGTTATGAATGGCAAAGTTTTCTTCAGCTGTTCCACGAACCGGAGCAATTTCATACTTTACTGGATCCAGATCGCGCTGATGCAATTCAGACAGCAAATTGAAATGGTGAACATCAACCCTGGGGCGGTGATCGTCGGGGTGACCTGCCAGCATATGGTCAATGCTTTCAGCGGCGATTGAGCCGTGACCGATGGCAGTGGTCAAAAGGTGGGGACGGATAATATCACCACCGGCGAAATGCTTTTCGTTGCCTTCGCCTTTTACCTGATAAACCGGGGTGATGGCGACAAAGCCGTTGCCGCTATCAAGTTTTTCAAGGCCATCTGCTAAATCACCCATTTGACCGATGGCTGAAACTATTAAGTCTGCTTCGATTTCGAACTCGGTGCCTTCGGTTGGGATCGGTTTCATGCCATCCATTGTGCATTTGCACATTTTTAGGCCACGGGCGCGCCCGTTTTCGTCTTTCAATACTTCCAAAGGCATGACGCCACCCTTGATATCAACACCTTCGTGCAGGGCATCGTCGCGTTCGCGTTCGGTAGCAATCATTTCATCAACCGGGAACAATGAGGTCAGGGTTGATTGCACGCCTTCGCGTTGTAGCGCGGTACCGACATCGTGTGCCGTATGGCCGAGCAGGACTTCTTCGGTTTTGGCTTTTTCGTATTGGGTTGAAACGTGACCAAGACGACGGGCAACTGATGCAACGTCAATAGAAGTATCGCCACCGCCAACCACGATAACTTTTTTCGCGGTATGTAACAGAGAGCCTTCATTAAACGCGTCAAGGAAATCAACACCGGTAATGCAGTTTGACGTTCCTTCGAAACCAGGGGCTGGAAGGGGGCGGCCTTTTTGTGCGCCCACTGCCCAGAAAATGGCATCGAAATCTTTTTCCAGTTGTTCAACCGAAATATCGGTTCCGATTTTAACACCGAGCTTGGCAACCACGCCAATGTCTAGAATACGCTGAATTTCAGCATCAAGAACATCGCGCGGCACGCGGTAGCCGGGAATGCCGTAGGCCATCATTCCGCCAAGTTTTTCATGGCGTTCAAAAACGGTTACGCCATGGCCTTTTTTGCGCAGATAAAAAGCAGCCGAAAGTCCACCCGGGCCACCACCAATAATAGCGATTTTTTTGCCGGTTTCTTTTTCTGGGCCTTTTAATTTAAGGTTATTTTCAATTGCCCAATCGCCAACATACTGTTCCAGCGCATTGATGCCCACATAATCGTCAACTTCGTTACGGTTGCAACCATCTTGGCAAGGGGCAGGGCAAACGCGACCCATAACAGAAGGAAACGGGTTGGCTTCGGCCATGCGATCAAACGCATATTCCTGCCAAACTTGGCCTTCAACAGGGGATTTATCCTGACCGCGAGCAATTGCCAACCAGCCGCGAATATCATGTCCAGAAGGGCACGAACCCTGACAAGGCGGCGTCCGATGCACATAGGTTGGACATTTGTGTGACCAACTGGCATTGAAAATGTCTTCTTGAAGATCATCCCATTTCTGTTCGCCGTCTGCGTAACGCCGCCAAGATAAAGACTTTTCCGCTGTCATTTTATTGTTTCCTTCTAGTTTTCTTTAAACTGTTTCTTTGGCACCCATCTGAATGGCTTCGCTTACCAGTTGATGCACACTTACAACCATGTCCATGTCAAAACCGTAATACGGCATGACCTTGGTGAATTGGCTTTTGCAAATGGCGCAAATAGCGGCCATGTGCGTTACGCCGTGGTTTTTAATAACGTCATTCAATGCCTCCATACGGGGCAGTGCGCCTTTTACGCGCAGTTCCATTAAATCATCGGTTAACAGGCCGCCACCGCCACCACAGCAAAATGTTTTTTCGCAGGTGGTTTGCGGATCCATATCAACAAATTTGTTGACCGATGCCTTTATTACTTCGCGTGGGATTATAAATTGCCCACCTTCCATGTTGCCCATGCGCGTCGCGCGGGCCACGTTGCAGCTATCGTGGAATGTAAGAACCTTGTCGTCATTGGCTGATGCATCAAGCTTGATGCCGCCATTTTGGATTAGCTCGTGGGTTACTTCTAAAATGTGTTGAGGAGTCGGATATTTAGGATCAAGAAAATCCCATGGCCCAGCAAAGGTGTTAAGGAATGAATATGCTACGCGCCATGCATGGCCGCATTCACCAAAGATTATGCGTTTAACGCCCAAATCCAACGCCGCCTTGCGGATACGGTTTGAAACCTTGTGCATTTGTTCGTACGAACCAATGAACATGGCAAAGTTTGCGGCCTCAGACGCATAAGACGATACGGTCCAGTTAATGCCCGCCTGATGGAAAACCTTGCCATAACCAATAAGGCCATCAACATGGGGTTCGGCGAAAAAATCAGCAGATGGTGTGATAAGCAAAACATCAGCGCCTTCCACATCCACCGGGTATTTTACTGGAATGCCTGTTTCTTCTTCGACGTCTTCTTCTAGGCCTTCCATGGTATTAACCAGCGCCGGGCCGGGGAGGCCCAAGTTGTTTCCGATAACGTGAACCTTGGCCAGAATTTCGTTTGAATATTTTGTACCCACACCGATGTGATCCATGATGTCGCGCGCGGCCATGGAAATTTCGGCGGTGTCGATACCATAGGGACAGAAAACTGCACAGCGGCGGCACTGTGAACACTGGTGAAAATATTTATACCAGTCGTCCAGCATTTCCTTATCCATTTCCTTGGCGCCAACCAATTTAGGGAACAGCTTACCGGCGGTGGTGAAATGACGACGGTAAACCGAACGCAAAAGATCCTGACGCGCTACCGGCATGTTTTTAGGATCACCAGTACCTAAGAAATAATGGCATTTATCGGTGCAGGCACCGCATTTTACGCAACTATCAAGATAAACCCTGAGCGCTTTGTTTTTTTCCAGAAGCTCACCCAGTTTTTCAACTGCTTTTTCTTCCCAGTTTTCGACCAACTCGCCGGGGAAGCCAAGGGGCTCGTTGTGTTCGGCCTTGGCAATAAATGGCTGCGAGTGCGCCATGGCGCCTTCTTGAATCTGGGGGTTTTCCCTCAGTTCGCGAAATTTAGGAGTTTCGAATTTTTGGTCGGCCACTTATTTAAATCCTCAAAAAATAAAACTTCAAAACCTAAGCCTCGCGGTCAGCATCCATGTGCGCTGCCCACGGTGCCAGATGCCGCTTTTCACGGGCATCGTCTATCTGTGTGCGCGACGGGCTAAAAAATACACCCGGTACATGCAAAAGTTTGCTGAACGGAAACACAATCATCAATGTGGCGACTGCGCCTAAATGTATAAGCAGCGGCGCGTCAGCCGGAAGGGGCTGCAAATCAAACCTAAGCAACCCTAAGAAAAATACTTTGACCTGAATAATGTCGGTGCGGGCAACGAATTTCATTGCCAATCCGGTTGCGCCAATAAGCACCAATAACGCCAACATTAAATGGTCGGATGGGCCAGAAATATAACGAACACGTTCAACCAGAAAACGTCGTGCCCAAAGGCCTAAAAGGCCTGCGACCATTGCCATGCCACCGTAAATGCCAAACGGTTGAATAAACACAACCCAACCCCATGTGGGGTCGATGAAATAACGAATGTGGCGCACCAGCGCCAGCAAAAGACCAGCGTGGAAAAGTATTGCCAATATCCATATCCAGCGGTTGGATTTAAACAGACTTTCAAAAAATGCAACTTCGCGGAACATGCGAAAAACAACACCAGTTCTGGTCATTGGTGCAGGCATTACTGGAATCTTTAGCGGTGATGGTGTGGTCGCGTATGATTTGACCTTTGTCGCAACGCCAATAATCAAAATTGCAGTCGCAAAGTAAAAAAGAACCGCATAAATAATTGTCAGTGCCGACATTGCCCGTATGTCCCCAAAACATTTGTTGATTTTTTAGAAATTAAAAAACAAATAAATATAAATAATTATAGAAAACGGAGGGTGAGGGGAGAAAATCCACCTCACCCTCCGGGTAACTGATTATACGCAGCCAGTAGGCTTAGGCAGACCGGCAACTTTACATGCCTGCTTAGCTGGGCCGTATGGGAACAGCTCGTAAAGATATTTGTTTGAACCTTTTTCAGGGCCAAATTTTTTCTTTACCGCCTTAACCAATACACGAACCGCTGGAGCGATTTGATATTCGTTGTAGTATTCACGTAGGAAATCAACAACAGACCAATGTTCGTCGGTCATGTCTAGACCTTCAGCATCAGCAATGATCTGTGCAAGATCACGGTTCCACTGAGAAACATCGGTGATGTAACCTTCTTCGTCGTGTTCGATTTCTGCGCCGTTTACACTATATGCAGCCATTTCTAATTCTCCTTTGGGGTTTAATATATCTCTGTTTAATTCCTGTTAGTTCTTGTGAGGGCTAAAGCCAGGGGGTAACGCCGTCATTGTCTGCTGCAAGATCGACGAAACCTGCGTAATCAACAATTTTTATGCCATCAATCAACTGGCTTTCACCAAGACCGCGGGCTTTCATGTCCGGGCCGAGTACGTAAACCGAGTTGTCCTTTGTGGCACCGGAAACCTTGTCGGAAACCGATGTGCCGTTAATTGCTGCGTAAACGCCATCTTCCAACAGAAGGATAGCGCTGCCTTTTTTAGCGAGACGCAGGCAGCTTTCAAGGCTGTTACGCTCAAAGGGTGATTTGTTAACTGTGTGAAGCATTTTTATATTCCCTTACCCGCCAATAACTGCATCGGATGTATCCAATACGTCGGCTAATTCTGCGCTTGAAAGAACCTCAACTTCAATTTTGAAGTCATCGGTGGTAAGCCCGCGGGCTTCCATAGATTCTTTTTCAACAATGATGCGCCAGTTCATGTCCATGTCTTCGTCTTCGTCGGCATCTTCTTTTTCCATTTCGATGATGCCGTATGTTGGAAGGAAGCATTTCATGTCTAGATCGGCGGTGTCTTGGTCTTTCTTTATTTGGAAAACACCGTCATCAACAAAAACAATGTTGGCGTGTTGTTCGAAAGCTGCGGAAATTAAAACGCTTTCCAGAACCTCTAGCGCATAAATGGTGCCATAAGGCGCCTTGCGATTTAGGTAGGTAATGGTTTTTTTAACGCCTTCGGTTTCAAAATTATATTCAGTCATTTTATTCTCCTTAATCGCCGAACATCATTAGACGGTCAGTTCCTATTGCGGCTTCGGTCAATTGACCAAGTCCGGAAATGCGAAAACCATCCATGAGATTATCTTCAACGATTCCGCGGCGAAGACCGGCTGCGATGCAAACCACAAGGTCAACACCTTTGTCAGCAGCAAGATCGCTCCAGCGTTTGACCACATTGCGGTCATCTGCCTGCGGGGCGGAAAGTTTATTGGCGTTATACACGCCGTCGTAATAGAAAAATACGCGGGGTACTTCGTGACCTTTTTCAAGTGCGGCTACAACAAATTTATATGCTGTGTCCGATGCTTGATGTGTGAACGGCCCCTCGTTTATTAGAATTCCAAATTTCATAAATAATATTCCTGATATTTATTCGTTCTTAAAGGGGGCGGCGGGTGGCCACCCCCTTGTCGAAACAGTCGTCTTTTATTTATAGGTGAACGTGGCTCGATGCGTTCAATGCATTGCGGCCACCACGCCAGCCTTCAATGTGGAACTTGGTGAATGGCAGGCCAGTTAATTCAAAGAATTTGGGCCAGCCAATACGATCGATCCATTCGTTCATGCGTTCCCATGGTTTGCCACCTTCTTTGTAGGCATAAAGTATTTTGAGAACAGTTTCGGTTGCTTCCGGCCAACGCGGGGCGTTGTTGGGGATGCCAGCAATTACCAGCTTGTGGAAGCTAGGCTTGGAACGGGTGGAGGAGTGTTTGCCACCAACCCAGATAGCCAATTTTGAATGCTCGGGATCATTGATTTGCATCGGCGGGCACGGCGGGAAGCACGCACCGCAGCACATGCATTTCTTTTCATCAATTTCAAGCGTTGGCTTGCCGTTAACCAATGCTGGGCGAATAGCCGCAACCGGGCAACGGGCAACAACTGCTGGACGTTCGCACATATTAGAAACCAAATCATGGTTGATGATCGGCGGCTTGGTGTGCTGAATATTAATGGCAATGTCACCTTGTCCGCCGCAGTTAATCTGGCAGCATGATGTGGTGATTTTAACGCGGTTGGGCATTTCTTCATGCTTGAACTCGTGATACATGGCATCCATAAGCGATTTAACAACACCAGAAGCATCGGTACCTGGAATATCGCAGTGCAGCCAACCTTGGGTATGAGAAATCATTGTTACCGAGTTACCGGTGCCGCCAACTGGGAAGCCTTCGCCTTCTAGTTTTTTGACCAACGGCGCTACCTTGCCTTCATCGGCAACGGTGTATTCGATGTTGGAGCGGGCGGTAAAACGAACATGGCCATCGGCAAATTCATCGGCGATGTCACATAGCTTGCGGACGGTGTGAATATCCATCTGGCGCTGGGTGCCGGCCTTAACCGTCCAAACTTCGTCACCTGATTTTGCAACGTGGTGCAAAACACCAACTTGTGGACGGTCATGCCAATCCCATGCACCGTAATTTTTCTTTAATGTTGGATGCATGTATTGTTGTGGATCTGGAACGCCACATTCATCTGGCATCCTTGGTGCTTCTTGAGCCTCACTCATTTTTTATTCTCCAAACTTAACAAACATAAATAAAAATTATTATCTAACAAAGAAAGCCACACGCTTATTCAGCGGCAGCCGTTTTGCTGTTCTGGCCTTTGCGTTCATTCCATTTTGCAACTTCCTCGTCCCATCCATCCATGCGAACGTAAGAGTTGGTGCGTGGGTGAGCGACCATGTTGGGGTCAACATCAACACCAACACCTTCGATGAAGCTTACAAGACCAATGCGTTCAATCATTTCACCGGTGCGTTCATGTTCGAGCGCGTTATCGGCAAAGAATTCAAGAACGTTTTCGGAAAGCTCAACCAGCCATTCGTAATCTTCTTCTGTTTCCATTTTGTGGAAAGGAATAAGAACGGTGCCCATAAGGTCGCCAATTTTAAGTGTACGTTTGCCACCAACCAAAATGGTAACGCCTTTTTCATCACCAACGCTAAGCGCCTTGGTGCAGACGTTGATGCAATGCATGCACTTAACGCAGCTTTCGTTGTCGATTTCGAGGGTATCGTCATCGTTCAATGAAAGCGCACGGGTTGGGCACATGTTAACAACCTGGTCGTTGAAACCTTTGCGGCCAAGTGTTTCGACGATCTTTTTAAGCTCGCCTTGGTTTACCTTGATGTCGTCTTTCCATGTACCAAGAACGGCAAAATCAGAACGGTGCGTTGCGTTAACGCAATCGTTGGCACAGCCCGAGAATTTAGCCTTGAATTTATATGGAAGTGAGGGGCGATGCATATCATCAAGCAGGTTGTTGATAACCATACGCATGGCTTTTGCTTCGTCATAGCATGACTGTTCGCAACGGGCTGCGCCTATGCAGCTCATGGATGTACGAACGCCAGCACCGGCACCGCCAAGATCAAATCCCATTTCGTTCATTTTATCAAAGGCAGGCTGAACATTATCAGATGAAATGCCCTGCATCATGATGTCGCCACTTTGTCCATGAAGGGCAATAAGGCCTGAACCATATTCTTCCCAAACATCGCAAAGTTCACGCAGAAGATCGGTGCTGTAGTGCATGCCGGCTGGCGGCATTAGGCGCATGGTGTGAAATTCGGCGCTTTCGGGGAATTTGTCGGAAGCTTCGGAAAAACGTGGAATAATACCTGCGCCATAACCGCGAACACCAATGGTGCCGCCTTTCCAGTAACCTTTGCGGGTTTCGTAAGAATGCTCAAGCTGGCCCAAAAGACTGTTAACCATCGGCGCATACTGCTTGTCATCATCGCTAGCCAGATGTTTCAGTCCGGTAATAAAGCTTGGCCATGGGCCGCTTTCCAGTTGATCCAGAAGGGGAGTTTCGGGTTTTTTTGTAGCCATTGTTTTTTTCTCCGCAAAGTTATTTGTTTAATTACCTGCTTAACGGTCAATAAGTATAATGGGCAACAAGAGGGTAATGCGTATAAAAAAAGGGGGGGGTTAACCAACACCTTTTGATTTTGAGAAACCTTTTGCTTTGTCCTTTGGTGCCATACTTAAATTATTCGGGCCTAATTATTCGGGCCTAGTGTGTAGATAGTGCTGCACGTAAGGTCGTGTTTTTAGGGTATTATCCAATTTAGGGGAGTTCCACGTCCCGGTTATAGTCATCACCTGTTATTTTATTTTTTTACTTATTTTTATTTTTTTACTTATTTTTATCTACCGGGGCTTTATCTGCCGGCACTTTTTGTTATTTTGGCCTTCTTGTGTCGGACGGGTATTCCCGCTCTCTAATACTTACTTTTCGTTATATATAATATTACATCAATCTAATATGTCTATGGTTAAAGAGCCTTATGGTGTAAAATTATGGTCAATCCTTTCGTTTCAGACACTTGTGGGCATAAAAAATTTCATAATTTTTGAAAAAAAAGACCGAAAATGACCCATTTTACCTATTTCTCAGCTTTGGAATCGGCTGTATTTACCGTTTAATTGGAAAAGAAGTGGATATTTGAATACATGAATATGCAAAAATACCATAATTCTGACGATGATTATAATAGGTGGCGGATGCAAAAACTGGCTGATTTCCCCGGTTTTTCAGATATTGTTGTGGATATCTCTGACCCGCTTAAGCTGAGTGTTGGCGAAGATGCGACCATCCGCGACCTACTAAAACGCGCAGGAATGGCTGTTTTTCGGTCTCCCCCAGCAGAAAATACAGAAGCCGCCAAGGCTATGATGGATGGGCTTGGTGAGAGCCTTGGTTTGGGAGGGCGGGACAAAAACCCATATTCTGACGATGATGCCATAACCCCCCTTCATGTTGCGGCCGGTAATGCTCTGAAGGAGGAGGGTAGGAAGCTTTATATACCATACACAGACAAGGCAATTAGCTGGCATACTGACGGGTATTATAACCCGCCGGAAAGATACATTCACACAATGCTTTTGTATTGTGTCACTCCGGCACCGGATGGTGGTGAAAATTCCCTGTTTGATCCTGAGATAGCCTACATAATGATGCGAGATGCAGACCCGGCTATGATAGATGCCATGCGTCACCCAAAAGCCATGACCATTCCAGCAAATGACATCGATGATGCGGTGAGCAGGGGGGACGAAACTGGCCCGGTATTTTCTTTTAGTAAAAAAGATGGCTCTCTTTATATGCGCTATAGCGCACGCAAGAAAAATATTATCTGGCGTGACGATGAGGTGACCCGCCGGGCAGTGACATTCCTTGAAAATCTTTTATCGGGACCAGATGCAGCAAGTAGCCCATATATGTTTAAATACCGCTTGGCCCCGGGCGAGGGGTTGATATGTAATAATGTTTTACACACCAGAACCGCATTCAAAGATGGTAAAGATGTAAATGAAAAACGCCTTATTTTACGCGGTCGTTACAATGCCAAAATTGACCAGTAATAAATGATTGGCCATAAACGATTGGCCATAAATGATTGGCAAGTATTTAAGTAAAAAAGGAGAGCATTTATCGTGAGCGCAGGCCATCAATCAATAACAGATATTGAAGTTATCGCCGCCCCGTGGAATAAGCAGGTAACAGTGCAGGAAGTCACATATGAAGGTGGATTTAAAATGGTTCGCTTGCGCATAAAAGAAGGAAAGCGTTTTACCGACCTGGAGCTAGATAGCGCCACCGCAATCAATCTTGCAGGGCTTTTGCAGGTATGGTCCGAAGCTAATCCAGCAAAATAAATTTAAAAATCGGAGAGAATTAAGCCTTGTCTACATTTTCATCTTATAGTCGCCCGCCCAACACCCACCGCATGAAAGTAATGGCAGGGTGGCTTTTTGCCGTAGCTGCAATGGTTTTTGTAATTATTGTTATAGGCGGCCTTACCCGCCTGACCCATTCTGGCCTTTCCATGGTTGAATGGAAATTATTTACAGGCTGGATACCACCAGTTAACGAAGCCGATTGGGAAACTCTTTTTTCCAAGTACCAGCTATTTCCTGAATTTCATAAAAAGAACCCGGACATGACAGTTGATGGTTTCAAATCAATCTTCTGGTTGGAATTTATTCATAGATTTTGGGGCAGGTTGATAGGTATAGCATTTTTCGTTCCCTATGCATTGTTTATGTCCAGGGCATGGTTCCGTCCGGGTGAAGCACTTTTTTGGAAACTAACAGGGCTGTTTGTGCTGGGTGGCGCGCAGGGGCTTATGGGCTGGTTTATGGTTATAAGCGGGATGGTTGACCGTCCGGATGTAAGCCAATATCGACTGACCGCTCATTTTGGCTTGGCATTGCTAATAATAGCGGCTCTTTTGTGGGTTGGCCTTTCTCTTCTTAAGCCCGATCCACAATCTGATGTTCGCCAAGATGCAGGTGGTCTTGGCCGAGCAGGAATATGGTTGTTTATCCTTATTTTAATTACGGCTATTTCCGGTGGGTTTGTGGCTGGAACCGATGCGGGGTTTGCATACAACACATTCCCACTTATGAGTGACGAGATAATACCTAGCGGAATGTACGATCTGACACCGTTTTGGCTGTCGGCTTTTGAAGATATTACAACAATTCAGTTTAATCACCGGATTTTGGCCGAAGGAGCACTGGTTTTTGTTGGTCTATTTTGGTTTTTTTCCACAAGGCACCATCTGGCACCAGCCACCCGTTTGGCTATAAATTGGCTGGTTGCCACCACAGTAGCCCAGGTTTTGTTGGGCATTACAACCCTGCTGCTTGTAGTGCCGGTATGGGCGGCGAGCTTGCATCAGGCGGGCGCGGTAGTGGTGTTTTCGGTGGCTCTTTGGGTTGTTTTCGAGATGCGAAACTCCAGACACTGATATTTAACTAGGTTTATTCTGGGTTTTTTATTGCTGCCGCTTGTCTCTATGTGAAAAAACCATCTAGAATGGCCATTATGGTATGGTGCCCCCCTAAAATTGTTGGGTGAGGGCAATCATGAGGGCCAACACAAGGGGCGGGTTGGTTATATTTAAAGGGAATGAGGGATCCATCAAATGAGCGATCATAAGAAATATCGTCTGGTTACAAGAAGCGATTTTGACGGTTTGGTTTGTGCCATGCTGTTAAAGGAAATGGACCTGATTGAAGACATCAAGTTTGTTCATCCAAAGGACATGCAGGATGGAACCATCCTGATATCAGAAGATGATATTACAACTAACCTTCCTTATGTTCCCGGTGTTCACATTGCATTTGATCATCATGCCAGTGAAATGATCAGGCTTGATGATATTCCACCCAACCACGTAATTGATCCCGATGCGCCATCTGCTGCGCGTGTTGTTTATGATTATTACGGCGGTAAAATTGAATTCAAAAACGTATCCAACGAAATGATGGATGCGGTCGACAAGGCCGATTCCGCGCAATTCAACGAAGACGAAGTTCTTAACCCTGACGATTGGGTTTTACTAAACTTCATTATGGATTCCCGTACCGGGCTTGGCCGATTTAAAGATTTTCGTATTTCCAACTATCAGTTGATGATGGAACTTATCGATTATTGCCGCGACCACTCCATCGGTGAAATACTAAAACTTCCCGATGTGGTTGAACGCACAAAACTTTACAAAGAACACGAAAAACAGGCCAAAGAACAAATTGAACGGTGCACAACGGTGCATGGTAACCTTGCAGTTCTTGACCTGCGCAAAGAAGATACAATTTTTGCCACCAATCGTTTCATGATTTATGCCATGTATCCAGACACCAATATTTCAATTCATGCCATGTGGGGCCTTAACAAGCTAAACACCGTATTTGCCACCGGCGGATCAATTCTTAACCGCACATCAAAAACAAATATTGGTGAGCTAATGTTGGAATATGGTGGCGGTGGCCATCACGCCGCAGGTACCTGTCAGATTGACAACGATGAAGCCGAAAAGGTTCTTGGCGAGCTAACAAAACGGATAACCGAAGACGGATGAAGCGATTATCCCAGCTCTTGGCCTTTGCCTTGGGTGGGGTCATTTCATTGACCCTGCTGCAGTCCTTAAGCGCCTGCTCAGAAGGGTCTGATCTTGCGCGAAAAATTGATTCGCACATGGCACTCACAACTATTGATGTGGCCGGAGCAAAAGAAGTCAGCCGTTTTTACGATACCCTTGATAGATACTCCAACAGCCCAGATGATAAACGAGATCAGGATCATTTCCGTGATGCGTTTCGTCATGTGCGAGCCAATTACGTTAGCGAAGTAAATGATGCAGTCTTGATAGACGCGGCAATAGACGGTGTTAATAAAATTGAATCAAAAAAAGATGGCGGAGTTGCACCGGGGCTGCTTGTGGAGGCCGCCCTTGATTCTATGCTTTCTTCGCTTGATCCGCATTCCCAATATTTAAGTCCTGATGAATTAAAGGAGCGCAGAGTTTTTGCTAGCGGAGAATTCGGCGGATTGGGAATACAGGTAACTATGGAAGATGGGTTAGTAAAAGTAATTGCCCCCATAGAAGACACTCCCGCTGATAGGGCTGGAATGAAAGCGGGAGATCTTATATCGCATCTTGATGGCAACTCCATTAAAGATTTTACGTTGTCGGATGCCGTAAAAATAATGCGCGGTCGTGTTGGAACAAAAATTAACATCACCGTTATTCGCGAAGACATCGATCCGTTCGATATATTAATAACACGCGCGGTAATACATGTGCGTTCAGTAAAGTGGCGAGTTGAAAAAAATATTGGCTATATTCGGGTTAGCAGTTTTACAGAACAAACTGAACCGGGGCTGATTGACGCTTTTGAGAAAATAAAAATCAAAGGCGGAAATAAAATCAAAGGCTACGTTCTTGATCTTAGGAATAATCCCGGTGGTTTATTGGATCAGGCGGTTATAGTTTCAGATATGTTTCTTGATGACGGTGAGATTGTTTCAATTCGTCCACGCAGAACAGATTACGCCAGATCGTATTCCGCCGAATATGGCGATGCAGCAGGAGGAAAGCCGGTTGTTGTTCTTGTTAACGAAGGCTCGGCATCTGCTTCGGAAATCGTTGCTGGTGCATTGAAAGATAATGTTCGCGCCGTCATAATGGGTAGGCGCTCATTCGGAAAAGGGTCTGTTCAAACAATTCAGCAATTACCTGTTAAGGGTGCATTGCAGCTAACCACAGCGCTTTATTATTTTCCTTCGGGAAAGTCTATTCAGGCGTTGGGTGTGCAACCGGATATTGTAATAGATATTCCTCCAGCTGAGCAAAGCGCCCCTGCACAAAAAGCTAAAGATGACAATAAAGAGGGTGAGAATGAAACCGAAGGGCACATAATTCGCGAGGCAGATCTTCCCGGATCTATAAACGCCCAAAACCAAAATACAAAAACCCAAAGCTCAAAGATGGGGGTGGCACACCTTCCCATTAATTCATGCCCCGCAGCTGGAACGGAAGGTAAAGACAAGGAATTGGGCTGCGCCATTGCCTATATTAACTCTTCATCAGCCGCCGCATTTTTAGCCAAAATAGGCGCCACCCCACCGACATAATTGTGCCTCATGTTTTTTTGGTCGCGAATCCAAACCCGCCAAATGCCCCAAACTTTATGATTGCGACCAGATGCCCCCCATTAGCCATATTTAGCCGTATAACGTGCTTGAAATTACTATTTTGAGAGAAAACCTCTCTAAATTGTGTATGTATTTGAAAATATTGATTTTTATTTCAATTTCACCGTCGATAATGAGTCGATAATGAAAAGATTTGCTATGCCTGATAATCTTTAAAGACTACAATTTTATACAAATTTATCCAATATTTTCAATTAATTCGTTGACTTTTTGCCCTCTAAAATCGTATTATTTGCTTAATCAAATAAATAAAAAATATTATGTGTGTGCTCTATGACGGCCCGGGTTTATGACTCTTGGGGGAATCCGTGTGGAGTTTTTTGTGCGCTCAGATTGCACTTAAGAAATTCACAGTTTGCTTATTGTTAATTGCACCGACGTTATTATTTATAAGAATCTATAGGGTTTATCCCGATGCATGAATTTGAAAGGCTTTCAAGATGGCTACTTTGGACACTTCCGGAACGCAGGGCACCCCGATAAATGCCGATGCTTTCTCTGTTGACGTTTCCTCAGGCAACCCGGTTACAATCCCAGAAGGATTGAACCCGGCAACAGCCGATTTTGCCCACGAAGGACCCGACCTAGTTATGAACTGGCCGGATGGTTCGCAGGTTGTTGTGACCGATTACTTCATGGCGGAAAGCCAGCCCTCACTAATATCCACAGACGGTGCCCGCGTTGAAGGCGATATCGCGACCCGTCTCGCTGGTTCTGCTACGCCCGGCCAAGTGGCCCAAGTTGGCGAAGGCGTTGCCGAACAACCCATCGGACAGGTTGATACACTTTCAGGAACCGTTACCGTTGTGCGTGCCGATGGCACCCGGGTTGAGCTAAAAGCCGGTGACCCGGTTTTTCAGGGCGACATTTTAGAATCTTCCGATGATGGCGCAATCGGTGTTGTTTTGGCCGATGAAACCACGTTCTCCATGGCCGAAAACGGACGCATGGTTTTGGACGAAATGGTATTTGATCCCGGCACCCAAGAAGGTTCGGTCTCACTTTCCGTAATGCAGGGCGTGTTTACCTTTGTTTCCGGTCAGGTTGCCAAGACC
>DAOWFB010000001.1 GCA_030638205.1 Thalassospiraceae bacterium | reverse complement strand
CCAAGGTAGGGTGGGGGCATTCAACATGGAACGAGGGTGTTAAGTTGTGCCGTGAAGCTGGCGCTAAACGGATGGCAATCTTTCATCACGACCCCGATCATGACGATGATTTTATGACTGCTTTGGGAAAAGAAGCCAAAGCCGAGTGGGATGGAACCTTCGTTGCCAGTGAAGGTATGGAAATAGTTTACTGATTATTGCCCGTTTTCTGAAGCCGGGGCTGAGCTAGACTCTTCGTCGTTTGTTTCGTCGTTTGCCCTGTTGTTTGTCTCGTTGATTTTATCCTGAACCTCTTGTCTTTTTGCTTCTTCAGCGTCTTTACGTTTTTGCTCTTCTTCTTTTAAGCGCTGCTCAAGAAGGATGTCGGAAAAGGCTTCTTTTTCTTTGCGCATCATCGCTTCTAACAACAATTCAACCCGTCGGTTGCGTGCTTGATTTTCAGGTATGGCCGCACCCATTTTATCGCGGTTGGGAAATTTAGGCCTGGTGTCGCTAAACCCAGTTACCGTCTGGCGGTAAGGGTGAAGACCGATTTCGATAAAATATTTTGCCATCGCAGCCGAACGTCCGGCCGAAAGTTCCCAGTTGGATGGAAATTGTGGGGTGTTTATGGGGTCGTCATCGGTATGGCCTTCGATTGCTATGGAAAAATATTTGAACTTTTCCTTGGCGAAGGTAACGGCCATGCTTTCAATTATGGGCAATGCTTCTTTGCGCAAAGTTGCGGTACCGGGAATAAAAAATGCACCAGCCGCCATTTCAATTGTAATGCCACGGTCTGTTTTTTGAACGTCAACAACCTTTTCGGCCTGCATTTCAAACACTGCACTTTCTAGCTCTTGCGTCATTTGGGTGGTGGTGGAAACGGTCATTCCTGTGCCGATTTCATCCTTGATGCCGGCCATAACGTCTTCGAATGTGGGTAGGTCAATTTTTGAAAACGAAACCAACATAACAAAGAACGCCATAAGCAAAGTAATGGCATCTGCATAGGTCAGCAGCCAGCTTTCGTCTTCTTCCTCGTCCAATGGTAGCGGTGGTGGCGGCAATTTGCTGACTCCCCGTAAAATACGTAAGTATTATTTTCTACGTGCAGTATCGATATTGAAATGAATTGATGGGTCGAGGAAGCTGTTCATTTTATCTTGAATGAACCGTGGGCTTTTACGATCAGCCAACAAAACCAATCCTTCGGCAATAAGGTAATTGCGAAACCGTACAATTTGTTCCCGCTGCATAATTTTATTTGCAGCAGGTAAGTATATAAGACGGGCAAAAATAACGCCGTAAAGGGTGGTTAGCAACGCAACCGCAAGCCCCGGACCAAGCGCTGTTGGGTCTTCACCCATTTTATCTAGCATGATAACAAGACCTACCAAGGTACCAATCATTCCGAACGCTGGCGATGTTCCAGCCATTGCTTTTAGGATTGTTACTTGCACCGTATTGCGGCCAAAGGTGCTTTCGATTTGGTTGGTCAAAATTTCACGAACATCTGCGCCGCTGTATCCGCTTATAACCATCTCAACGCCAAAGCGTAAAAAACGATCACCTTTGACTGCATTTTCTGCTTCTTTTTCCAGTGCTGGTGGGCCTGCTTTTTGCACCACATAGGCCCAGCGAATAATGCGGCCAACCTCTGCCTTAAGAATGTTACGACCGATTTTAGGGGTAAATAAAACCCGTCCGATAAGTTTAAGCGAAAGCATAACGTAGCGCGGCTCATATGAAATAAACGTTGCCGCTAATGTTCCGCCAAAAACCATCACAAATGACGGGATGTGAAAAAATATTATGTAATGATCGGTACTAAGGACAATTGCACCGAAAAAAAGCCCGAACGCTGCTATAATACCAAGTAGCGTGGCAATGGACATATCCCCCATGATTTCTTCCCTCGGCCGCTAGTATTTTTTCCGATATGCCCCAGGCCATGTATTATAGGCCATGTATTATAGGCCATGTATTAGAGGCACCGAAATTGATTTCTATTTATTGTTTTCTGTTTATTATTTTATTGCTCGCTTTTATCATATGGCGAATCAAATCTCTTATGAAGCATAGTATATTAATCAGGCAAAACTAAAATTATCTTTCCCTGAATGCCTCGTGACGAAGCTTTAAAACCGGCTTAACCAGATAATCCATAACTGTTTTCTGCCCCGTATGGATGTCTACCGTGGCCTCCATGCCGGGCATTATGGGAAGATCTCCTTCGCCTGCACCCAACCATGTTTTGTTAGTTTCGACCACCACACGGAAATAGGGCATACCGTTTTCATCGGTGCTCGAATCCGGTGCTACCAGCACCACCGTTCCATCGAGCCCACCATAACGGGCAAAGTCATAGGTGGATATTTTGACCAGTGCCTTTTGACCTTCGGAAACATACCCGCGATCAGTTGGGCGAAGACGGCTTTCAATAACCAATTTTTCGCCCGTAGGAACAATTGCCATAATAGGATCACCTGGCTTAACCACGTTTCCAACGGCAGTAAAATTCATATTTGTTACTACGCCATCAATTGGGCTTTTTACTTCTGAACGAACACCCTGTTCATTAGCCCTGTTGAGCAGTTCTTTGATTCTAGAAATTGTTTGCTCGGTGGTGGAAAGCTCGTCCTGTGCTTCACGGCGGAAACGGTTGGTGTCTTCTTCTAGTCTGGAGTTTGCTTCTGAAACAGCTGACCGGGCGCGAGGGATTCCTGCCTGGATACTTTTTACTTCACCCTGCAATGTTTCAACCTCGGCGCTTAGTTGCAGGTGGTCAACCCGCGAGGTTAGCCCGTCTTTTAACAGGTCTTCCGATATTCTAAAACGCTCTTCGGCACTTTTAAGGTTGTTGCGGGCCGCGGTTAGTTTGGCCTGCAATTCCTGCACCTCCAGCTCGCGCTGGGTAACTTGGCGTTTTAGAATAGACAGACCTGAATCCATCTGGCGTCTACGGGCATCAAATGCTTGGCGTTGGGCAGCGGCTTGTTCCGGTAATTTGGCGGCTATATCAGGTGGGAATACCGGGCTGTTTCCCTGTGCCTCTGCATCAAGTCTGGCGCGTGAAAGAATTTCACCATCAAGGCGAACTTGAAGCTCTTCAATGTTGGCACCACCTGACCCAAGATCCAATTGCAAAAGCGGCTGGCCCTCGCGAACGATGTCTCCTTCGATAACGAATATATCTTGTATTATGCCGCCCTCTAGATGCTGAATAACCTTGACCTTGCCCATGGGGATGACCTCGCCGGGCGATGAAGCAACTTCATCTAATTTGGCAAAGTTTGCCCATAAAAGAGCAAGCAAAAGCAATATCATTACCGGCCATGCAACGCCGCGCCATGTGGGCGCTGGATGGCTTTGTAAAAGAGCCTGAAGGCGGTCTACTTGGGCAGCCATTTTATTTATTCTCCAACAGGCGTGCCGGGGCGCATGCCGCCCTTGGCTCCGCCTCTTAGGCGTGGTGTGGATCTACTTATGGAACCGGCGCGGGCGTGTCCGCCGGAGCCGTTTTTTCGTTTTATGGGAAGCGGCTTTCCTTCGTTCCAAGCTTTTAATATTTGTGCCGTATTGGGCCTGCGCTTTGCACCTATTTCAATTCGTGGCTGCGGCTTGGATGCAGGTGGTGTTGCCGGTTGTGGTTTTATGGTTGTCAGTTTTTTAGGTGCCCTAGCAGATTTGTTTTTGGCAAGCATGGCTGCCTTTTCGGCAATTTCTTGGGCAAGAGCGCTTTTTTCAACTGTGCTAACTCCTTTTTTTTCTGCTTTGGCCGCTTTGGCCACAGTCTTGCGCGCAGGTTTTGCCTTTGCTTTAAATTTATCATTTTTGTCAGCGGCGGTTGGTTGTGGAGGTATCTTTGGTTCCGTTACAGATTCCGGCAAGGCTTCGGGGGCCTTACCACCAAACAGCCGCGGCAGGATTTCCTTGGCAGGACCAGCCAGCGCCAGTTTGCCCCTATCAAGCGCGTAAAGAAAATCACAAACCGAAAGCAATGTTGGGCTGTGCGTTACCATAATAACGGTTCTGGTTTCGGATATGTCTTTTAGTGTTTTTTTCAGCTCAAACTCGGCATGACGGTCAAGGCTGGAAGACGGCTCATCAAGCAATACAATCGGTGGGTCGCCAATAAGCGCACGGGCAATAGCTATGCGCTGACGTTGGCCACCAGAAAGCCTTGAACCGGCTTCGCCAATTTCGGTGGCATAACCATCGGGCAGGTCAATAATAAAATGATGAACGCCAGCTTCGGTTGCGGCCTTGATTATTTCTTCATCAGACGCATGGGGTTTGCGTGATGCAATGTTGTCGCGAACCGTACCTGCAAACAAAACATTTTCCTGCGGAACATAGCCAAGCCAGTCTGAAAGTTCGCCACGGGAAAACTGGGCAATGTCGGCACCGTCCAAAAGAACCCTTCCTTTTTGTGGGCGGTAAAGACCCTGAATAAGTTTCAGCAGAGTTGTTTTTCCACACCCATTGCGCCCGACCAGCGCATGCACGCCACCTTTTTCTATTTCTAGGCTAACGCCTGAAATTACCGGTGCGGCATCTGCCGAATATCCAAAATTAAGCCCCTCTATGGAAATTTTTCCAGTCGGCTTGTCCATTTGAACTTCGCTTACTTCGCGCTCTGATTCTGATTCAAAAATATTTCCAAGGCGTTCCACCGATTGAATAAATCCAGAATATGTACGCCATGTTCCAACCAGTTGATTAAGCGGCCCAAGGATGCGGCCTGAAAGCATGTTGGTGGCGATAAGCGCACCAATGGTCAACCTTTGGTCAATAATTGCCAACGCACCAACGGTGGTAATTAATATGGATGTTATCATTGAAAGCGATGCGCCAAGGTTGGAAAAGCTGTCTGTTCGTGAACCGCGTATAACCGATGTTTCAATGTTGTCTGCGTGTTTTTCTTCCCACACCGGCTCCATTGTACGATCAAGGGCAAGCGCCTTTATGGTGGTGCGCCCGGCAATCATTTCACCAATTAACGCATCGCGGCTTTGGCTGGATTTTCGTTCACGCCCACTGGCCTCGGCCATGGCACCGGCTGAACGCCACGCCACAAACATGAAAACAGGCAAAACCAAAAGCAAAACCCATGCAACCGGTTTGGCAATAACAAAAATCAGAACAAGAAACAAAATGGCAAACGGAAGATCGGCAATCAACAGCGCCGACGCACCGGAAAGGGTGTTACGCACGGTATCTACATCGCGAAAAAGAGAAGACCAATAGTCAGAAGGCTGACTTTCAAGTGTTTGTAAGGGCAGGCGCATAAGTTTGCGAAAAAGTCTGCGTCCCAGCAAAACATCAACCTGCAAGGCTACGGTCTGTAAAATACGTGCGCGCGATTGCCGAAGAATATAATCAAATATCAAAACAAGCATCATCCCCACCAGCAATCCTTGCAGGGTGGATATTCCGGCATTGTAAACAACGCGGTCATATACTTGCAGAACAAAAACCGGAACCGCCAAGGCCAGCAAATTGACGAAAAATGACATTGCCACTATTTCGCGAAATATTGCCTTCATGGGGCTGAGAAAAGGCTTCAGCCAGCTCCTGGGAGACGGATCTTCCAAACTTGCATTTCCCTCTTAAGTCATTAAAGCACTGGAATTTTTCTGAACTTTTGCCAGATTTAACCTCACCGATTCCCTGTCGGTATTTAACCTAAAATCATCTTATCCCGGCGTTAATATTAAATGAAGAAAAAAAGTCGAATGAGGCTTATTTCATCATTTGATTCCAATGGGTTGTGGTAAAAAACTTAAGCCTCGGCGCTAGCTTTCCCCCCAATGGGGCCACAGGCAGAAATGGCCAAAAATGCCCGAATTAATCCATATCTAGCTCTTTTTATTACCTTTTTTGTGGATTGTTCACCAGATTTTAGAAGTGGAGCCTTGCTTGTGGGCCAGCACCCCGGCATTCTAGGTCAGGCGCCATCAGCCAAAGATGGGCAGCAAAACCTTAGGGGGGTGGGCCATATTTTAAGGCCCTTAAAATCAAAAATATGCTCGGCAAGCTAAAACGCATATTCAGTTTTGACCGCATAGTCGGCGTTTTCATGCTGGGGCTATTTCTTTCTGCGTTCGTGGCAGACCCATACCCGGTGCAGTTCCTGCGGGTCAAAGCGTTTGATATGTATCAGCGCATCCAGCCCCGCGAAATTCCGCCCACCGGTTTGCAGCCGGTTGCGATTATTGATTTGGATGAACGTAGTTTATCTGAGATTGGCCAATGGCCGTGGTCGCGCCTGACCATCGCTAAAATGGTTGTCAATCTAATGAACCAAGGCGCCGCCGTGGTTGCGTTCGATATGGTGTTTGCCGAACCCGACAGAATGAACCCTGAGGGCGTGGTTGAATCGCTATTCAAGCTCGATGATAAAACCCGAGAAGCAATTTTAAAATTACCCAGCAACGATGATTTGTTTGCCGGTGTAATAAAACAGGGAAACGTCGTGTTGGGCCAAGCTGGTTACTGGGACGTGCGCCCGGAGGGGTCCGAGCCACCCATAAGCAAATCGGTTGCGTGGAAGGGAACCGTTCCCGGCGCACCCAAACCGCACGCGTTTTTACCTTCGTTTAAATCCATGGTTCGAAATGTCGAGGTTTTGGAAAAAGCAGGCAAAGGCCACGGTCTTTTTTCATTGGTGCAGGAACCGGATGGTATTGTTCGCAGGATTCCAACTCTGTTTCAGTTTGGCGGTGAAATATACCCCGCACTTTCGGTTGAAATGATGCGTTTGATGTTTCAACGCAAAACCATAATAGCCGAGGTTGGCCCGGTTGGGATTGAGGCAGTTGGCATTGCACCCAAAAGCAAAACAAAAGCATTACGCGGCCTTTATAAGCAGCTTTTAACCCAAATGGGTGACGTTGAGGCCGCCGCCATGACCGATAGCTTGTTCCCCACAGGAACGTTAAAGCTGCCAACCGATAGCAAGGGCAGGATATGGCCGTATTTTTCCAAAAGCGATAAAAGCAAATATATTTCGGCCGTGGATGTGCTTAATAATAAGGTCGATCCCAAAAGAATTCGCGGCAAGATGGCCATAGTTGGAACGTCTGCGGTGGGGATGCTTGATATTCGCGCCACCCCAATTGACCCGGTTATTCCGGGGGTTGAGGTTCACGCCCAAGCAATCGAAGCCGCCTTTACCGGAAACTTTCTTTCCCGCCCACCGTGGATAAACGGTGCGGAAATATTGCTTATTGCCGTTGGTGGATTGCTGATTATTTGGTTGGTGCCAAGCGTCGGTGCTAAATGGACGTTGGCTGTGTTTCTTTTATTGGCAGGCGGTGCAGCAGGTGGTTCGTGGTATTTGTTTACCGAAAAGAAAATGCTGTTTGATATGACCTTTGCGGTCTTTGCAATGTTT
>DAOWFB010000053.1 GCA_030638205.1 Thalassospiraceae bacterium | reverse complement strand
TGAGGGCTTTTGCAGTCTTATCTATTTTGTCGGAGGAGGTCATTCGCAATCTTTCTTGTTTCTTTGTTCAATTCTGTCTGGTCAATCTTGGCCGGCGGCACCATCACCTTTACCACGTTTCAGCAACAACAAAAATGCGCCAACAAATAATGCCGCGCTAGTTAATGCCACCCATTTAAATGAAATTGACGCCAGTGCAAGGGATATAAGAATTAGCCCAACCGCAAATACCATTGCCGAAACCACCCCGTGTGAACGGCCGTTTTGAACCGCCGCCTGATAAAAATGGCTACGATGGGCGTGCCAAAACCTTTCTCCATTTAATGTGCGTTTTAATAATGTGATGGTGGCATCAGAAAAATAATAAAGCGGCAAAATCAGTGCCGCCGCCCAAAGCCCGTTTGCCGCCAGTTGCAACAGCACCCAGCCCAGCAACAGGCCCAATGAAACACTACCAACATCACCTAAAAATATTTTAGCTGGCGGGCGGTTCCAGATAAAAAAACCAGCCATGGCACCGGCAACTGCTAACGCCGGGATTACGATTATTTCAACATTTACGCCAATTACCCCGATAATGGCTGCGCCGAGGGCAATGACAACTGCCTCGGCCACTGAAATGGCGTCAATTCCATCCATAAAATTGAAAAGATTGATAAACCAAATCCAAAGACCCCAGGTTAAAATTATATCAATAGCCGGTGGCAACAGCCCTTGAAAAATTAAAAATGCGCTGTCGGTAAAGCCTGCTCCCATGTGCAACAGCAAAAACAGCGTTGCCACCCCCTGCGCCCCAAGACGAACCAGCAATGGCAAACCTTTTAAATCTTCAAACCAAAAAATAAGTGTTATGGCGGCAACCGTACCAAAAACAACCAAATCAATTGCTGGCATTTCATTTATTGCCAATGGCGATAATACCCAGGCACCCAGCACCACAATCATAACCGCGAGCCCGCCGCCGCGCGGTGTTGGGGTTTTATGGCTGGAACGTTCGTTGGGGTGGTCAAAAATATTCCATTTTAACAATAGCCGTCTTAATGCGCCGGTTAAAATAGCACTGGCGAAACTTGTAATTATAAATAATGCAAATAATGCAAGCCAGCTCATATTCAAGCCTTATAAAATTCGCGATACCAATCAACGAAGTTTTTTATGCCTTCTTCGATGGTGGTTTTGGGTTCAAACCCAACGGCTGATTTTAAATCATCAACATCGGCCCAGGTGGCGGCAACATCACCCGGTTGCATGGGTAGCATATTTTTTATGGCCTTAAGCCCAAGATTTTCTTCCAGAACTTCAATGTAGCGCATAAGGGTTTCTGGTTTATCGGAACCAATGTTGTAAACATGAAACGGTGCAGTTGCGCTGGTTGATGGGTCTTGGGCTTCACCCACTGTTACCGGTTTTGGTTTTGGCGGAACATCCAACAAACGGATGACCCCTTCGACGATGTCGTCAATATATGTAAACGAACGCTTCATTTCGCCATTGTTGAAAACATCTATGGGTTTGCCTTCGATAATTGCCTTGGTGAACAAAAACAACGCCATGTCCGGGCGGCCCCACGGGCCATAAACGGTAAAGAAACGAAGACCCGATGTGGGGATTTCAAAAAGATGGCTATAGGTGTGGGCCATTAATTCATTGGCGCGCTTTGATGCGGCATAAAGGCTAATGGGGTGATTTACCGGATCATGCACGGTAAAGGGCATTTTTGTGTTCGTTCCATAAACCGAGCTTGAAGATGCAAATACAAGGTGTTTGACCTTGGCCGCGCGGCAACCTTCTAAAATATTGGTAAAGCCAACAATGTTGCTATCAACATATGAATGCGGATTTTCGATGCTGTAACGAACGCCTGCTTGTGCGGCCAGATTTATTACGTGGGTTGGGACGTGTTTTTCAAACAGGGCGGCAACTGCGTCTCTGTCTTGAAGGTCAATTCTGGCCTCGGTGTATGAAGGGTGATCGATTATCCGGGCAAGGCGCGCCTTTTTAAGGCCGACATCATAATAGTCATTCAGATTATCAAGGCCGATTACTTCATGCCCCGCATCCAACAACCGGGACGATACATTGCTGCCGATAAACCCAGCACTACCTGTTACCAAAACCTTCATCAATTTTCCTTAAATCTTAATATTGCAAGTGGTTGCGGGTGCAAGATAGCCCATGACCATCCGGCCTTGAAGGGATTTATTGGCAAATTGCATATCTTAACCCCCTACCCAATCTGCCCCGACGCTGATGCAGTGCATACAACAACAGAAAGGCTCTATCTCTATGGATTTAAAAGGTTATTTTACGTCTGAACTGGCCTATCATCAGGCAACATTGAGCGCGCTGGGCAAAATGGTGGAAGAATCGCTTGCCCACATGGTTGGTGTATGCAGCGAAAGCATTAAAAATGGCGGAAAAATAATGCTGTTTGGCAACGGTGGCAGCGCCGCCGATTCTCAACACATTGCAACCGAGCTAACGGTTCGTTATGAAAAATCGCGCGGCGCAATCGCCGCTCTAATCCTCGGCCCAGCTTATTAATGCCGCTCTAATCCTCGGCCCAGCTTATTAATGCCGCTCTACTTCTCGGCCCAGCTTATTAATGCCGCCCTACTTCTCGGCCCAGCCTATTAATGCCGCTCTAATTCTCGGCCAAGCCCATTAATGACTGGTGCCAGCTGAATAATTTATTTTATTAAAGACATTGTATTTTCCAACCGGTTTTTTCATTGGAATGCGTTTTACTTCTTCCAATGTAACTGCATCATAAACAACCACCCAGCCATCCATATCCCACACGCTAACCAGCGCATGGCTACCGTCGCGATCAAATTCAACATGGGCGTTGGTTTTGCCCGGTTCCGGGTTAACGGTTTTAATTATTTCAAGAGTTCTAGTATCAATTACATGAAGAACATCTTTGTTGGGGCCAAAGAAAACATCGACCCAGGCATAGGGGCTGTTTTCATGGCCGCGCATGAAAAACCCGGGGCCCAAGGTTTCTATACGTTTGATGGTTTTCCATGTATTTAAATCAATAACACTAACAACGCCTTCCTTAAGGTGAGGAGTGGCCAGCACCTGCCTGCCTTTGTATTCGAAAGTGATGCCGGAACCCAAATGAGGCATTGATGAAAGCTCTAAATCGCCGACCTTGCGCCCGGCATTTAAATTAACCACTTGTCCTTTCTTTGCATTGCGCGCGGCACCAAAAGCTGTGCGATAATCTTGATCAAAAAAGAAATCATCAAGATAGTCATCAAGCTTGATACGCCTAAGCGGGAACGGGCCAAAATCGAACTCCCCTTCTAGTTGCCCGGGTTTATAATTATGTATCAACCCCTTTGCCACCGGCTTGGGGTTATCCGCATAAGAAATTTCCCATAATTCGGGAATATCTTTAAGGGCAATTAAAAAACTTTGGCGCGGTGGTGCATTATATACGGCACTGGCACGAGATGATTTGCCCTTGCCATCAACAATATCAAACATTTTTATTACCGACAGGTCTTTGCTATCCATCAGCACAAGGGTATGTGGCAAATAATTAGCCGCCATGACATAACGTCCATCGCTGGAAACCGCAATGTTGCGAAGGTTTATGCCAACCCTAACTTCGGCCAACAGTTCAAAGGTATAAAGATCGTGCTTAGTTACCCATCCATCGCGTGAACCAAAATAAACGAACCTGCCATCGGGTGAATATTTTGCCCCACCATGAAGTGCATAATGAGATTTAAATCTGGCTAATTTTTCAAAGGTATCGCCATCAAGTACGCTTACGTGGTGATCGCCCGTTTCCACCACCACAAACAAATTAAGTGGATCGGCATTGTGCGCTGGCTTGCTTGGCAGGTTGTCTAAATCTTGAAATATTTCTCTGCTTTCATTTATTTTATCAAGTCCCCATTCGGGCACAAACCCAAGAGGCGAATAAACATATTCAACCAACGCATTGATTTCATCACCTGAAAGTATTTCAGCGAAACTGGGCATCTGGGTGGCAGGGGCGCCAGATGTTATAATTTTTTTGGCTACACTTTTTTTAAGGCGCCCTAGGTTGCCCGGTAAAAGCACGGTCCCCATGCCACCTAAACGGTCATCCCCATGACAGTCGGCGCAATGTTTTGAATAATTTTCTTTTACGCCCGTGGCATGCGACGGCGTTACCATGGCT
>DAOWFB010000049.1 GCA_030638205.1 Thalassospiraceae bacterium | reverse complement strand
GGCAACATCTTCGGCGGTTACTTCACGGTTTAATAAATTGCCCGATAGATATTGCTCTTGGCTGACCCCACGGGCCTTTGATCTGGATTTTATCATTTTATCGGTCAAAAGGCCTGAACGGATGCGGTCTGCATTAACCGCATTTGCCCGAATTCCGTATTCGCCATAATCAAGCGCGTATTGTTTCATTAAAAATAATGTTGCTGCCTTGGGCAAACCATAGGGGCCAAAATCGCGCCCCGGGTTTAGCGCCTGTTTTGATGTGTTAAACAACAAGCATCCGCCATTTCCTTCACAATTTCCTTCACCATTTCCTTGGGCCCGCATAATTCGAACAGCATTTTTTGCAACATTTTGATGGCCCCAAAAATTAAGCTCAAAGCTTTGGCGCAGAACCTTGTCATCAACCTCGCCGATTTTTCCCTGCCATGCCGCACCGGCGTTAGAAACAACCACATCAACCCCGCCAAAGGTGGCAGCAATTTTATCAAAGGCTTTTTCAACCCCGGTGGCGGATGTAACGTCGCAGCCGATACCAATGCCGCCAATATCTGCCGCAACTTTTTTGGCAGATTTTTCATCCACATCCAAAACCGCAACTTCGGCACCATTTGCGGCAAAGGCGCGGGCGCTGGCCGCACCAATGCCGGACGCCCCGCCGGTTATCACCACGACCTGCCTGGCAAATGGTTTTTCTTGGCCCTTGCCCAGCTTGGCTTGTTCCAACGACCAGTATTCAATATCGAAAATATCCGGCTCGGGGATTACGCTGTATGTTCCCATGGCCTCTGCCTTGGTGATTACTGAAATATTGGTTTCTAATAAATCTGCGGCGATAGATGCGGATTTAGCATTTGCACCCAGACCAAACGCACCCACACCCGGCACTAAAATCATACGTGGCATGGGGTCGAGCGGGGATTTAATGCCCTTTAACCGCTTGTTGTTACGGGTGAAATAAGCTTCGTATTCTTTTATATATTTTTTTAAAGCAATCTTTGCGCCACGGGCAAACTCATCAATCTTGCCAGCCACGGGCGGCGGAACCACCAATGGTTTTGCCTTGGTTCTGATAACGTGGTCGGGTGTTGCCGTTCCCTGCTGGCTATAGCGCATAACATCACGGCCACCGACAAATTTAATTATTTCAGAGCTTGTCCGAAAATCCATAATCATGGACTTGCCGTCATGGTTTACTAAACCACGCAATATTGGTGCAATAGTTGCAACGCTGGCAGAATTTTTAAGCGTTTTAACCTGCACAAATGATTTTTTCTTATTTTGTTTTAGATATTTTTCAGCCTTACTGACCATTGAAATCATCAAATCATATGATTCCTTTGCGCTGTCAGCGAATGTGAAAATGCCATGATTTAAAAGTATCAGCCCTTTTACCTTTGTGTCTTGCGAATAGACCTCGGCTGCTTTTTTGGCCAGCAAAAACCCCGGCATTATATATGGGACATACCCCATGGTATCGCCAAATACTTGGCGGCAGTTTTTTTCGCCATTTTTTTGATCCGATAGTGCCAACACCGCATTGGAATGGGTATGGTCAATAAATTTATGGGGCAAAAAAGCATGCAGCAATGTTTCAACCGATGGATTCGGTGATGAAGAATCCAGCAAATTAGTGCGCTGAGCATTTACCATGTTTTCATCGGAAAGGCTCTGCAATTTTTTCATGGCCAACAGTGGGTGCAGGCGAACGGCGGGCAAACCAGCCGGTTCAATATCGCCCATATCCCAGCCCGAACCCTTAACGCAAAGAACTTCTACTTCATCACCAGAAAGGTCTTTGATAGATGTTTTGACGGATGTGTTGCCGCCGCCATGCAAAACAAGTTCAGGGTTTTGACCCAACAACTGGCTGGTATAAACGCGCAGGGCAAGGTCTTGGTTTATGCCATCCTTGGCGTAACGTTTGATGTATGATTTTGCTTGTTTTTCAGACCAAAGGTTTTTCATCTTAGTATTTTGACTCCTCTGGATACAGTTTAGCAAGACCACCTTCGGTTGGGGCGGCAATGCCTCGCTCGGTTATTAGCGCCGTTACAAATTTGGCGGGGGTTACATCAAACGCCGGGTTAATTGCCGGGCTACCGTTGGCCACAATTCTAACAGTTTCCAATTCACCGGATTTACTAAGCCCGGTCATTTCTGTTACTTCGGCCTCAGACCTTTCTTCAATGGGTATGTCGCGCCCATCGCTGATTGACCAGTCAATGGTGGTGCCGGGAAGGGCAACATAAAACGGAACCGAATTATCACTTGCCGCTAGCGCTTTAAGGTATGTTCCGATTTTATTACAAACATCACCAGCCCGCGTCGTGCGGTCAGTACCGACTATGCACATATCGACCTCGCCTTTTTGCATTAAATGCCCACCGGCATTATCAACAATAACCGTATGCGGAACGCCATTTTGCCCCAATTCCCATGCGGTCAGGCTTGCGCCCTGATTGCGCGGCCTGGTTTCATCAACCCAAACATGAACGGGAATGCCGGCTTCAAACGCCTTATAAATAGGTGCGGTGGCGGTGCCCCAATCAACCGTTGCCAACCAACCGGCATTACAATGGGTAAGTATGTTGACCGGGCGCGAGCGTCCGTTTTTTTCATAAATTTCCCGGATAAGTCCCAGCCCATGATCGCCAATTGCCGAACACTGGGCGGCGTCCTCATTGCATATTTCTGCCGCACGGGCAAAGGCCGCCTGCAACCGACCGCTAGGTTCCAGCGGCGATAAAATATTTTTCATATTATCTAAGGCCCAGCGTAAATTTACCGCCGTGGGTCGGGCTGCAAGCAAATCATCATAGGAACTTTGAAGGTTTTCATCGGACGCGTCATTCCGCATTGCAAGCGCCATGCCGTAGGCGGCAGTTGCACCAATTAACGGTGCGCCGCGAACAAGCATATCACCAATTGCATGGACGGCATCGCTAACCGTTTCCATTTTTACAATTTCAAAACGAAAGGGCAGCTTGGTCTGGTCAATAATTTCAACTGCGCGGTTTTCCAGCGCATCGTCTGTCGCCCAAATTGTGCGAAAATGTTCTGACCCTACTTTCATTTAAGGACTCTTCCGGCAACCGCATCTAGTTTTTTTACCATGTCTTTGTCGCGTGCTTCGGGTGCGGTAATTATCGCCATATCCAATGCGGTGTGGCAGCCATCGATGCAGCTTTCATCGCGTTTTGATAATGCGGGGGCAATATTTTTTACCAAGGCGCGACCCTTGTCGGCATTTTCAAGCAGCGTTTTAATTATGCTATCAACCGTTACGTGGTCATGGTCGGGATGCCAGCAATCAAAATCCGTAACCATGGCAATGGTTGCGTAGCAAATTTCAGCTTCGCGTGCCAATTTGGCTTCGGGCATGTTGGTCATTCCGATAACGTCACAATCCCAACTACGATAGAGGTTGGATTCGGCCAAGGTGGAAAATTGTGGGCCTTCCATGGCCAAATATGTTCCACCGCGTTGATATTTAATGCCTAAATCTTTGGCCGCAATTTCAATGGCGTCACCAAGACGCGAGCAAACCGGATGGCCAAGGGCCACATGAGCAACAAGGCCCGGGCCAAAAAATGATTTTTCACGCATGATGGTGCGGTCAATAAACTGATCGACAATTACAAATGTTCCAGGATCAAGTTCTTCTTTTAACGAACCGCAAGCAGAAACCGATAATATCTCGGTTACACCAGCGCGTTTAAGGGCATCAATATTAGCGCGGTAATTAACAGATGCTGGCGGGATGCGGTGCCCGCGCCCATGACGGGGAAGAAAAACCATTTGCTGGCCGTCTAGTTCACCGAATAAAAGCTC
>DAOWFB010000078.1 GCA_030638205.1 Thalassospiraceae bacterium | reverse complement strand
GCTGCATCGGCGTTGGTTATGGTTGCCTTGGGCAAAAGCGTCTTAACCATCATCTCAACTTGTTCCTTGTTGGCGTGACCTGAACCAACAACTGATTTTTTCACCATGTTGGGTGAATATTCTGCAACCACAAGGCCTGCCATTGAGGGGGCCAGCAACACCACGCCACGAGCCTGACCAAGCTTTAGCGTTGATGCCGGATTTTTATTAACAAACGTTTCTTCTACCGCTGCCTGAACGGGATTAAATTGTCCTATAACTTCGGAAACACCCATATATAATTCAGCTAACCTTTGGCTAAGAGAAAGTTTTGAATTGGTTTCGACTATGCCTTCGGCAACAAACGAAAGGCGGTTGCCATCGGTTTCAATGACACCCCAACCGGTACAACGCAAACCCGGATCAAGTCCGATAAGTCGCATGACCACTTTGTCCCTTTAACCGGTGCCACAGCCCCTTTGACCAGTGCCACAGCCCCTTTAACTAATGCCGCATCACGCGCTTAACTTTGCCAATACCTCATCGGAAACTTCAAAGTTTGACGCGACTCTTTGCACATCGTCGTTGTCTTCTAATACGTCTATAAATTTGAGAATGGATTCAGCGCCGCTTTGATCTAATTCAGTTGTGGTGTTTGGTTTCCAATCAAACCGCGCGGCATCGGGTTCGCCAAATTTTGCTTCCAATGCGTCGCGCACAACCGCCAGATCATCGGGCTGACAGGTAATTTCATGGCCTTCGTCGTCGGACTGCACATCATCGGCGCCAGCTTCTAATGCTGCTTCAAAAATATCATCATTGCTGCCTGCATCGGCCTTAAGCCTGACAATGCCGATGCGTTCAAACATAAATGCAACCGAACCAGTTTCACCCAAATTGCCGCCGGCCTTAGCAAAGGCGGTGCGAACATCGCTGGCGGTGCGGTTACGGTTATCGGTCAATGCTTCGACAATTACCGCAACCCCGCCGGGGCCGTAGCCTTCGTAGCGAACTTCTTCGTAGTTTTCTTCGCCGCCGCCCTCGGCCTTTTTAATGGCGCGCGCTATGTTTTCTTTCGGCATGTTGTCGCCACGGGCCGCAATTATTGCGGTGCGCAAACGTGGGTTTTTATCCGGGTCGGGCATGCCCATTTTTGCCGCAACGTAAATTTCCTTTGCGTGCTTGGAAAAAGTTTTTGCCCGCTTGGCATCCTGTGCGCCTTTGCGGTATTGGATATTTTTAAACTTGGAATGGCCTGCCATTTTTTCTTAAATCTCTTAAATTGTTAAATCATCATGTCGATGGGCCCGAATCGTAGCTGCCCGCAACTGTCAGGATTTATACCATAGGCAATGAAAATAAAGGATATCTGCCCGTTTTATCAGAAAAAACTAGCCAGAAAACTAATGTGCTATTGTGGCAATATGGCGGCACAGATAGTTTTTTAAGGGTTTTGCGGGGCTAATCTGCCACCCCGGCGCACCGGAGATATGCGTTTTGCCAGCCCGGTTTTATCAGAACTTTCAACAAATACCCCACAAAAAGTACCCTCACCCGTGGCAGGTTCCAGCCGGGCCGTGCGTATTTTGGAAATAAAACGGTCTATGGCCGCTTCTTTTTGCATGCCAATTACCGAATTATAATCACCTGACATTCCGGCATCGGTCTGATAAGCCGTGCCGCCGGGCAAAACTTGGGCATCTGCCGTGGGGATGTGGCTGTGGGTGCCCACAACCATTGAAACCTTGCCATCAAATCGATGGGCCATTGCCATTTTTTCACTGCTGGCCTCGGCATGGATATCAACAAGAATGAAATCAACGGTTTCGCCAAGCCTGTGATTAAGCAATGCTTTTTGTACCGCCATGAATGGGTCGTCCAATGCCTCCATAAAAAGCCTGCCCATGGGATGGATAACCAAAACTTTTTTACCCGCGCGGGTTTCAAACACGCCCGTTCCATTGCCCGGCGTTCCTTCGGGGTAATTTATCGGGCGCAACAAACGTGGCTCACCGCCAATATAATCCATTATTTCGCGCTGGTCCCAAACATGGTTGCCGGTGGTTATTACATCGACACCCATTGCAAACAGGCTTTCACATATAGGTGCGGTTATGCCAAAACCGTGGGCAGAATTTTCTGCGTTAACCACAATGAAATCCAACTCAAGCTCGGCTGCAATTTTAGGGAGATGTTCACCAAGAGCATTTCTTCCGCTTTTGCCAACCAGGTCGCCTACAAACAAAACATTCATTTTATTTTTATTGCCTCTTTTTCAGTGATTACCCAATCAAGGGCCTGATCAAATTCATCGCGGGGCACTTGGTCAACTTCTTGTGCACCATAAGCCGCACCAACCGCAACCAAATCACCTGATTTTCTTAAACCTTCGAGTGTGCGGTCATAATAGCCGCCACCCCAACCCAACCGATAGCCTTCCTTATCGAAACTAAGCAACGGAACTATTACCACATCGGGGCGCATAACAGGCGCTGATACCAGCGGGTGTGCGGTTCCGTGTTCGCCTTCTTCTAAATCTTCACCCGGAACCCACGCACGAAAACGAAGCGGGCGATTTTTTTCAACAACTTCGGGTAGCGCGGTCAAGCAGCCAACCCGACCCAATAGCACCAACGCCGGGCGAACATCCATTTCGCCAGCCATGGGCCAGTACCCGCCAACTACGGCATCAGATCCAAAAATATTTCCCCAACTTTTGGCAAAGGTTTCGAGAAAGCTTTTTATCCCATCTTCACCCAGCTTTAATGCCGCCTCGGCGCGGCGGGCCTTGGCCTGTTCACGCATGGTGGATTTATCATTAAGGGAATTCATGGATTTTTCATTCTTGTTTCATTCTTGGGGGGGGCTTTCAGAAAAATTGGGGGCGGTGCCGCCATGGCCGTCAGCGCGATCAGTCCTCTGTGACCTGCTTGTACAGGTGGGTGCCGTGTAACAGGCCCACGGGCCTGACAGGGACAGCTCCCTAGATAGACTTATAGCCCCAGGGATTGTGTGAGGCCAACGAACCGGGCAGCGACCGCCCTTAGGCCGGAACTTAAGAGGCTTCGATGCGCTCTGCAATGCTTTCCATGCGCTTTGCCGCTTCGCCAAGCGTTTTCAAGGTCATAGATTGTGCTTGGGCGTGATCGCCGCCAGCTTGCTGGAGGGCCTTTTCTGTTGCATCTGCAACCCTAGACGCGGCCTCAGCCTTGATGCGAACGTTGTCTTTTTTTAATTCTTGGGTTTCATCGGCCATAAGCAGCGCCGTCATGACCAGCAATCTTGCCTCGCCCACATGACCAACCTGAGCAACAAGTGCTGATACTTTTTCATCAACCGTTTTTGCTAATGCTTCTACGCTTTCTTGTTGGCCTTCTTCGCAAGCTATTTCGTATGACTGCTTATTGATGGTTACTGAAACGCGTGCCAATTGTTTTTCCTAAAAAATAAAAATTAAATTTCTTATTTGTCCGGCTTTATTCGGCTTTATTCGGCTTTATTATTCAGCCGCTGCAAGCTTGGTGCCAAGTGTTTCAATGGCATTATCAAGCTTGTCGCCAGCGCTGCTAACTGCTTGGCGTAATTCACTATTTTCAGCATTAAGGCGGGTAATTTCGGCCTTTAGGCCATCAATTTCTGCGCTCAATTTTGCATCAATTTCTGCGCTGGAATTATCGGAAATATTTTTCGCGTTAATGTCGCGCGTAATTTTTGCATCAATTGCGCGTTCAACTTTGCCGATAGCGGTTAACATTTGTTCGGTGGCGATTCCAGTTTTTTCAACTAAGCCGGGCGCGGCTAGTGCCTCTTCGTTTAACGCTGCGTGATTGCTTGAACTTGGCACTGGATTGGAGCCCCCCATTGATGATTGCTTGACCCTAAGAATACGGTCTGAGCGCAAAGAACGTCAACCGTGAGATTTGGACTATAAAAGTAAAAAAACAACGTTGACCAAGCCTGACCAACGCGCCATTGTGCCCGCAATATTTCTGGATGGG
>DAOWFB010000158.1 GCA_030638205.1 Thalassospiraceae bacterium | reverse complement strand
GGCATTAACGGCATTGCCCTGACTAAACTGGATGTCCTAGACGGCATGGACGAGCTAAAGGTCTGCACCGGATACAAACTAAACGGCCAAGTCCTGAACCATCTACCGGCTGCTACTGCCGATCAAGAGCGGGTGGAGCCCATATATGAGACCCTTGAGGGTTGGCCAGAAAGCACCTGTGGAGCCCGCTCATGGGCCGATCTTCCGGCAACCGCGGTAAAATATATCCGCCGCATTGAAGAGCTAATCGAAGCCCCGGTGGCCATACTTTCCATCAGCCCCGAGCGCGAAGACACAATTTTAGTTCACGACCCATTTGCCGACTAAACGCGGTTTTTAAGGGATAAATTACCAATTTACACCCTTTTCATATTTACTCGGCTATTCTGAGAATATGGGAGTATATCATTGCGTTGTATAGCGACCCAAACGTGATTACTCTTATATTCATGGTTACGTGACAGGCACGTAGTCGCCCTTATTAGCCGCACCTAAAAAGTGCGGAAATGAGAAAGCGCAAAAAATGGCAGAAGCCTCTAATGGTGTCGTAGAAACAACAGCGCCGCAGACCAAAACAGACGCACCGCCCATCAAATCTGATGGAACGGGTGGTGACAGCGATGCGGGCAAAGATGCGCCTGCCACATCAACACCCGCCACACCAGCACCCGCCATACCAGCACCCAATAGTAAGGCTCCAAAATCATCCGGAGCATTTGCTCCCGTTATCCTGAAAAAACGCTACCAGATTTACCCCGGACAACCGTTGCCTGAATTTGATGGCCCCTCTGCCAAAGCCTTCGCTGCCGAAGATCAGCGTGACCCAAGCAGGGCGCTTTATGCGATGGTTTGTTCACCTGGCCTGCCGCCGCGTACCAAGGTTATGGGCGACCTTAGAAACCTTACTATTTATGGTCTTATTTCACTGGTGGAGTTTGGCCCGGTTGAGTGGGAGCCGCTCGGGCAAAAAGCAATGCTTGTAGTGTTCGAGCGCCCCCTTGGCGGAAGACTAATAGATGCATTTTCCAAAGGGCCCGTAAGGATAAATGAATATGAATTGGGAAAAAAGATTATAGAGCCCATTACCCAGGCACTTGAAAGATTAAAGGATCTCAACATCCCGCATCGTGCCATTAGAATTGAAAATATTTATTTTCTTGATGAAGGACATGAAGAACTTATCCTTGGTGAATGTGTAACAACACCTAGTGGCTATGACCAACCAACAATATATGAACCAGTAGAGCGTGCGCTAGCGATGAATTCTGGTCGCGGCGAAGGAACCATTCTTGATGACCTTTATGCGCTGGGCATTATGTCAACGCTATTGCTTCTGGGGCGTAACCCGGTAGAAAAATTAAGCGATGAAATTATTAATGCAAAAAAAATGGAGGTGGGCACGTATCAGGCTATTTGCGGCGATGAAAGAATACCGCTTGCATTAATAGAGCCACTTCGCGGACTTCTTTCAGATAGTGCCGAAGAAAGATGGGATACGGTTGCACTTGAAACGTGGGTAAACGGTCAAAAAAAGACCCCAATGCAAAAACGTCCAACACAAAAACCGAAAAAACCATATTTATTTGCAGGCAATAAACACGTCACACCAAGAACAATTGCCCAAGCTTTTTCTACAAATATTAATGAAGCTGCAAAAGCAATTAAAAGTGAAAAAATATCACTTTGGCTTAAATCATCCATGATGAAACCGCAGATGGCTGAAGAAATTAATACAATAATCGCTTCCGCAACGGCGTCCCAAGGAACGCCCGATGGTAGCGATGAAATTATGGTTGCAAAAGTTGTAATGCGAATGGATCCAGAAGGGCCGATTCGTTATAAGAACTTTTCCTTTTTACCCGATGGCTTTGCCGTGGCAATTGCGGCTGAGTGGACGTTAAAAAATAGTTTTCAAATACCTAGCGAAATACTTGCGCGTGATTTGGTCGGTTATTGGTTTTCGTGCCAGACTTCATACATTGATTTTTTATCATATGAAAAAACGTTTTCTACATTGCGTTCCTTTTTCAAAATTAATGAAATGGGTTATGGTGTAGAGCGCTGCATGTACGAACTAAATCCATCTCTTCCATGTCAAAGTGAATTATTGCGAAAGCAATATGTAACCCATACAGAAGACGTGATGGATGCATTGGATGAGGTCGCCAATACTGTCGATAAGAAAAGCCGCCCAATGGATAAACATCTGGCTGCCTATATAGCAACGCATTTCAAATATGACATAGCCCCACACCTAAAAACATTGTCTGATCCAAAAGAAGAAACATCGCTTATTGGCATGTTAAGTCTTTTTGCGTTAATGCAATGGCGTCTTAAAACCCCAGCGGTTTATGGCCTGTCACGCTGGTTGGGTGGGCTACTATCACCAGCTATCAGCTCTTATCACTCGCGCTCCACCCGTAGGTCTATTGAACACGAAATACCAACCCTGGTCCGTCAGGGAAGCCTGCCGGAGTTGTTTGATCTTATAGATAACGCCCAAAGGCGCGAACAAGATAACACCGACTTTGATGACGCAGAGGCTGAATTTGCTTTGGCCGAAACAGAAATATTAAAGATAGTCGGCGAAGAAGTTGATCAAAATGATTTAGCGTTAAAATCTGGTGAACGGGCAACGGCAGTCATGTCAATTGTTATAAGCATGACAGCAGTAAGTGTTTTGCTAATCATAAATTCAATTTAATAAACAAATTATCGGAACTGATAGTGTCAAAAATAACTGAAAATTATGCGAACACCGAAATGCCAGGAGGCCCCACACAAAAAAGGGGCGGGAGCAACATTACGTGGGTATTGGTCGTGATCGCTTCTCTGTTGGTTATTGCGTTGCCGACAATGATTATTTTATTTTTTGGAATGCTGCCTTCAGTGGTGGCCTTTATTATTGACCGCACCAAAGGTCGAAGCGCTGCCATTACCGTTAGCGGACTTAATTTAATAGGTGTATTTCCATTTATAATGGACTTATGGAAAGGTGGAAATACATTTGATCAGGCACTTAACATGCTTGATATATTTACCATGCTTATAATGTACAGTGCTGCAGGAATGGGGTGGCTACTTTTCATGACGACGCCGACTATAATTAGTTCGTTTGTTATGGTGCTGCAACAAAGAAAAATTGCCAGCCTACGTAAGCAGCAAAAAAATCTTATCGAAGAATGGGGGCCCGAAGTCGCAGCGCTAACAGAAGGTTTTGACGAAACCGGTAGTATGGCCCCACACACTTTGTCCGGAAATGCGGCTGAACCAACTGATGGTTCGGTGCCACCACCTTAAAAAGCCACCGCCTTAAAAAAATAGTGACACCGAAATACACCACTTAGGAAGCTATGCTTAATTCAATCATGGTGTTCTTGACAGATTTTTGCACCTTAGTGAATGCGCGCTCTTCTATTTGACGAACTCGCTCGCGTGAAATCCCAAATGACTGACTAAGGTTTTCCAATGTTGATGGGCTTGATTTTAAACGGCGTTCGGTCAAAATTGTCCGCTCGCGATCGGTAAGGTGTGTCATGGCACCACTAAGAAGATTGCGACGGCGCACGGTTTCTTCAAAACTTCCCATCATTTCTTCTTGGTTTAATGACTCATCCTCAAGCCAGTCCTGCCATTCTTCATCGCCGTCCATGCGTACCTGTGAATTAAGAGAGCTATCGCCACCCGACATACGACGGTTCATGGAAATTACTTCTTTTTCTGGAACATCCAGACGTTCGGCTATGGCTTCTACGTGCTCAGGGCTAAGGTCACCTTCTTCATAGGCTTCCATCTGTCCTTTTAAGCGCCGAAGATTGAAAAACAGTTTTTTCTGCGCGGCGGTAGTGCCCATTTTTACCAACGACCATGAACGCAGGATGTATTCCTGAATTGAGGCCCTGATCCACCACATGGCATAAGTGGAAAGGCGAAAGCCTTTTGCCGGATCAAATTTTGCAACGCCCTGCATCAAGCCCATATTCCCTTCGGAGATAAGCTCAGCCAAGGGCAGGCCATAGCCGCGATAACCCATTGCTATTTTGGCCACCAGACGTAGATGGCTGTTGACTAGTTGCCCTGCCGCTTCGTGGTCTTCGCCATATATCCAGCGACAGGCCAAATTCTGCTCAATCTCAAAGCTGAGCATGGGGAACTTTCTAATATCTTGGAGATAGCGGCTTAGGTTTTGTTCTGGTGACATATTTGCCGGGGGTATATATTTAGCACTTCCCATTTTTTTATTCTCCTGAGTTATATTTTACTTAAATTATCAAGTGCTGCGCGATCTCTCCTAATGGTGGAAAGCGCCTGCCCCCGGGCAGCGCAACGGTTTCAATAACTAAGCATATTACTCAAGTATTATTTATGTCAAACTTTTTCTAGTTTGCAATAGATGTCATTGATATAACTAGGTATTTTCCTTTCAAAGAGTAATCTCTTTTCGCTTTTTGGGTGTAAAAACCCCAACTTATACGCATATAATGCCTGATGGCCCAAGTTATCCACAGCTTGCTTAACAGAATCCGGTAAAACCTTGCGCACACTCGCCCCGCCGCCGCCATAGACCGGATCACCCATCACCGGATGACCAATGGACGTCATATGCACCCTTATTTGATGGGTTCGCCCAGTGGCCAGCACGCATTCAACCAGCGATGCCCCGGAACCAAACGCCTTTATTACCCGGTAGTGGGTTTTGGCTTCTTTGCCGCCCCTTTTTAGCACCGCCATTTTTTTTCGGTTACTTGGCGAGCGGCCAATATTTCCTCTGATCTCGCCTTCCCTAGGCATGGGCACCCCCCAAACAAGGGCAAAATACGCCCTTTCCATGATGTGTTCGGAAAACTGGTTAGCCAGCGAATGATGGGCACCATCGTTTTTGGCCGCAATCATCAGGCCGCCAGTGCCCTTATCAAGGCGGTGAACGATACCCGGACGCACAACCCCGCCTATGCCAGAAAGCGAGCCCTTACAATGGTGCAAAAGCGCGTTAACAAGGGTTCCATTGGCATTACCGGCTGCCGGGTGAACCACCATTCCCGGTGGTTTATCTATGACTATTACGTCATCGTCTTCAAAGATTATATCTAGGGCAATGTCCTCTGGCTCGGGCGTGGCCGATATGGGGGCGGGAACCGTTACGATGTAGCTGTCGCCCTCCCTTACTTTATGCCTAGCCGGCAGGGTGGCCTTGTATCTTGATGCTAAGGGGGTGTCGGTTTTGCCCACCAATACGACACAGCCCTCACCCAGCAATGCCTGAACCCGGGCGCGGGATATATCATTACCCGCCAAAGCATCGGCTAGCACCTTATCAAGGCGCTCTCCATCCTTGCCTGCGGGCACCTCTACGGTGTATGTCCTTGGCGGCGGGTTCGGGTTATTATCAATGTCATTCATAAACATGAGAGTGAACCAAAAACATGTATGCACTCAAGGGTATCGTTGTATTTATGGGCCTTATTATTGTTACCCTGATGATTCTTATCGTCTATGGCATGATACAAAAGGCACAAAACCCCGATTTTTCATTTTTCGGCAATGATACCACACCCGATAGTGTGCCGGTTGCTGGCACGTCAGCTAAAAGTTTCCCCATGGAAAAAATTATGCTCGACGTGGCCCGAGGCAGCACCATTGAGGGAACCGATATTAGCGAAAGCCGCATGGCCATCAGAATTGATAGCGATGGCAAAAACGGTGCCGACACAATTGTTATTGTCGACATCAACAGTGGCAAGACCATTGGCATAATAGGCATTAATCCTTGATACACATTCCGGAAAATTTTCTGGATATAATAAGGGCCGAAGCCGAAGCTGTTTTTCCAAATGAATGTTGCGGTCTGTTGGTTGGAACCAATAACGAAGCCCCCATCCGTGTAACACGCGTGGTGCCAAGCCCCAACACCTTGACCGACAATCGAGGTGGCGGTCACAAAAATTTTGAAGTTGACCCTAAAGTACATTTTGATTTATTGCGCGAAATTAGAAACACGCCCGAAAGTAATGAACAAATTATTGGGCACTATCATTCCCACCCCGGTGAAGAAAAAGCCCAACCATCAACGCATGATATTGATAGCGCCTTTGAAGCAAGTCATGTCTGGTTGATTGTAGGCGTTGATAAAAACGGCGAAGCAAAGGATTTGGCTGCGTTTCGTATCGATAGCGAAACCCAAAATGTTAGCGTTGTGGAAATTATGGCGCAAGCTTTAAACGCTGGCTGAATACCTCGTAATGGGTGGCTTCTTTATCATCATATCCAATGCGTTTGCGGCGTTTTTCATCCACCAAAAAATATTCAACTATTACTTCCAGCGTTTTTGCATCGGGTTCTGACTTTCTTGAATAGGAATAATCAAACACCCGAGGCTCACCCCGGGGCAACCGGGTATCCCAAAGATCAACAATAAACGGCCGCCACATTATAGTTCGCTTCAACGTATGCGTTTCTTCATCAATTACCCCGCCCTTGCCATCCAACAGGCGCAAGCTGACCACTAAATGACGATCGGGTGTGCCGGTTGGCAAATAATGCGCGGCCCCGGTGTTAGTAAGAGTAAAGGTAAATTCCCTTTTTTTCGCCATGGGAACACTTTGTTCGCGCAATGATGCGCTCAACGCACCTTTGACCATATCCGGGTCGTGGCCGCCGCGCCACAAATGCCGGCGCACGGTTTTGACCTCAAAGCCGTCTGCGACCGGGCGCTCGACCAGCGGCATATGGCAATCAATGCACCCCAGTTCGGAAATTTCATCAACGCTCATCTCGCCCGAAGATGACCCATGATTTTTTGAAGTATTAATCTCGGCCACGGTACCGCACGGGGGGAACTTAAAAAATGTGTCCCAGCCATCATTTTCCACCACATGGCAGCCCACGCAAATCTGGTTGCCCGATTGAATTTTCTCAACCGGATGGGGTGCGTTTTTAGAACCTCTGGGGCCTAGGATTTTTCCTTCCCTGAGATGGCACGCATTACAGGTTACGCCTTCTTGTTGCAGGTCGTGATCAAAATCGGGGTTAGGCGCCAGTATAGGGTCCCACTTTTCATCGTCATTAAAGCCGAGCACCAAATTTTCCTGCTGGCGATCTAGTGGGATATGACAGTTAAGGCAAATTTGCTGCGAACCATCGAATTTCAGATCGACCTGATAATAAGGGTCGGTCCAAGCCTGAGAATGAATTGTAGTTTTCCATTCATCAAAAAATTCTTTATGACAGGTGGCGCATTCATTTGCGCTTAGGCTTTGTAATATATCAGGGATTTTTGCCGTCGATATGGGTCGTTCAAACGCTGGCGAGACCGCAAAAATATTCATTGGCCGCACCATACGCCAGCCAATGAATGCTATGGCCGCAATAACAACTACCAAAACAGATGTTCGGAACCATGTAATGCGCACGATCTTTCCAATTGATATGTATTTAAATATTTATTTTATCCGATAAAGTAAAAAAACTGAAAATTAGTTTTGTGCTTTTTCAAGCGCGTCCAGCGCGTCCAGCCATGCTTGTTCGGCTTCGCTTAAATCGCTTTCCATTTTAGCGGACTTCATCTGCAATTCAATGACATGGCCATTATCGGCACCTTCATCGTAAAGCGCCGGATTGGCCAGTTCCTTGGTAATTTCGGCTTTTTTTCGCTCCAGGCGTTTTACCCAAGCTTCACAATCAGTTGTATCTTTCTTTAATGGCCCAATGAGTTCGCGTTTAGCGGCCGCGATACGCCGCGCCTCTTTTTTATCAACATATTCTGCCTTAGGCGGTTTTTCTTTTTCAGACTTTGGAGTTTCGCCCCGTTGGGCCTGACGGCGGCCAAGCAGACGCGAACGATAATCATCAAGATCACCATCAAATGGTTCAACCGCACCGCCCTCAACCAACCAAAAGGTATCAACCGTGGTTTCGATTAAGTGGGGATCGTGACTTACCAGTATCACTGTTCCATTAAATGAATTTAACGCGTGTACTAATGCTTGCCTTGAATCCACATCTAGATGGTTGGTTGGCTCATCCAGCAAAAGAATGTTGGGTTTGTCTGCGGTTATCAATGCAAAATTAAGCCGGGCTTTTTCCCCACCGGAAAGATCGCCGACCTTTGTCTCGGCCCGTTCTTGCTTAAAACCAAAACGGCCAAGCTGGGCGCGAACTTGCGGTTCGTTATCGCGCGGACGCGCACGCTCCATCAATATGTATGGCGTTGCCTCAACATCTAATTCTTCGGTTTGGTGTTGGGCAAAATAACCAACCCGCAAACGTTTTGATTTTTCAATATTACCGCTAAGCGGTTGTAGCCTGCCCGCCAGTATTTTTACCAAGGTTGATTTACCATTACCGTTGGCCCCCAAAAGGGCTATGCGGTCATCGGAATCAAGGCGCAAATCCAGGTCTGATAAAACGATATTATCGTCATAGCCCGCCGTTAGATGCTCGGTTGTTAGTAATGGTGATGCTAAAAATGTGGGTTCGGGAAAATTAAACGAAATGGATGCTTCGTCGCGATCTTCCGGAATTGGCTGCATTTTAGCCAGCATCTTAACGCGTGATTGCGCCTGCTTGGCTTTGCTGGCCTTGTAACGGAAACGGTCAATGAATTCTCTTATGTGTGCGGTCTGGGCTTCGCGCCGCGCCCGTTGCTTGGCATTTAATTCCAAACGTTCGCGCCTGGTTTTTTCAAATCTGTCATAGCCGCCTTGATAAAGAGTTAGCTTGGAATGCTCCAAATGTAATATTTCGCTAACCGCACGGTTTAAAAGTTCGCGGTCATGGCTGACCAACACAATGGTTCCGGGGTACGTACGCAAATATCCTTCGAGCCACAATGTTGCTTCAAGGTCCAGATGGTTGGTTGGCTCATCCAGCAACAATAAATCAGGTTCAGAAAACAATAGTGATGCCAACGCAACACGCATTCTCCAGCCACCGGAAAATTCAGAACATGGCCGCTGCTGCGCATCATTATCAAAACCCAGACCAACCAATATTCTGGCGGCGCGGGCGTGGGCGCTATGGGCCTGCATATCAGAAAGGCGGGAATGAATTTCTGCTATGCGGTTAGGGTCGGTTGCGGTTTCGGCCTCTGCCTCCAGCGATACCAGCTCGGCATCAGCCGATAAAACCGTATCTAGCAAACTCTGCTCGCCCGATGGGGCTTCCTGATGGGTTAGGCCCACCTTCCAGCGAACTGGCATATGGATTTGACCACCGTCTAGGTCAAGAAGGCCAGCTATAAGCTTGAGTATGGTTGTTTTGCCAGTGCCATTACGCCCCACAAGGCCAACCCGATGCCCGGTGTTTATGGTGGCATCGGCCGCATCGAGCAAAACTCTGGCGCCAATCCTATATGTGATTTTATCAAGACGTAACATGGTGAGGTGTGTATCACGCCCCGAGAAATGAATAAAGAAGGGTTATATGGGTAACCCCCATTGATGTAGTCTGGTTTTATGAAAGCAAAAGACCCAAATAAGCTTGAGATAAGCATCCGTGGCCTGAAAAAGGCATTTGAGAGCAACCGGGTGCTTGAATCCATAGATATGGATATTCGTCAGGGTGAAATAGTTGCCATCATTGGTGGTTCAGGCTGTGGCAAGACGGTATTGCTAAACCATATTCTGGGCCAACTAAAACCCGATGATGGTCAGGTGTTGGTTGCCAATCATGAAACAGCCGATGCGCCACTGGTTGATGTGGCCAAGGTGGGTGAGCGCGAATTGAGCCTTATTCATACCCACTGGGGAGTAGTGTTTCAAAAAAATGCGCTTTTTTCCGGCTCGGTCATGGACAATATGGCGTTATGGTTAGATGAAATAAAAAAACTAAGCGAAGATGAAATTACACCCATTGCCACCAGCGCGCTTGAGGCTGTTGGGCTGCCGATTACGGATGATTTTCTCTCTCTTGGCGTTTCTGACCTTTCCGGTGGCATGGCCAAACGGCTGGCTGTGGCGCGCGCCATTGCAATGAACCCAAACGTTATTTTTTACGATGAGCCCACCACCGGGCTAGACCCCACCAGCGGGGTGCAGATACAGGATCTTATAGTTTCCACCCATAGCGATAAAAGAACTACCGTGATCATCACCCACGACAAAGACCTGTTAAAACGGCTTAAGCCACGGATTATAATGCTACATGGTGGCTACGTTTATTTTGATGGAACACTGGATGAATTTGAAAAATCAAATTCTGAATTTATCCGTCCATATTTTGATTTAATGGTGTCATTACAGCAACGTGAAACCCCGGTATTGTGACATAATTATATGTGACTTTATTATGTGATTGGCATCACTGTTTATCTAGGCGGATTAAGGCTATACAATCGGCTAACAGTCGGCGATTAGGCCGCACCCTCTATCATATAAAGGCACGCTTAAAATGGCTTATACAGTTGGCAAAAATTCAATAATTGCAGCCCTGTTTGTTTCTGGAATTATGCTTACGCTTTCCGCTTGCGCTGGAAAAACTGAAGCTATTTCCCAGCAAGGGGGGGCGGTTGAAATTGCCCAATATGGCGAAGCCATTAATCATTTCCGTGAACTAATAAAACAAAAACCGGACGAACTAAAAGCCCATCTTGGTCTTTCGCGTAACCTGCGCTGGGCGGGCCAACCCGGTGATGCGGCAAAGGTTCTTGAACGTGTAGAAAAACAGTTTGGCAACATCGGTGAATACTTGGCCGAGCTTGGCAAGGTTCGTATAAATCAGGGCATGATTGAAGAAGGTGTCGCATTACTAGGATTGGCATCCAATAAAAACCCTGATGACTGGCGGCTTCATTCTGCGCTGGGCATCGGCAATGATTATCTTTCGTTTTATGGTGATGCACAAAAATCATATAAACGCGCATTGGAGCTTTGCCCCGATGATCCGGCGGTAATGAACAACATGGCCATATCACAAGGGCTTTCCGGAAACATTGACCGGGCAATCATTACGCTGGAAATGGCACTTGCGTTTGAACGCCACACTGAAAAAATCTCTAAAAACTTAAAAGTATTCAAAGATGCACGCGACCTTTGCTCTAGCTGCGGGGGGAAATACCTACGTGGTTCCAAGGCACAAATTCTGGCGGCAGGGTTACGCAGAACAGATGACCGTTCGGCATGCGACCCGGAACCAGTGTTTACCCAAACCGCAGCCGCCATGACAGAAGAATTAACCGACGGGCCATCGATTAACATAAAGGTCTATTTTGAATTCGACTCATCCATTCTGCGTCCGGAAACAAAAGAAACCTTAAACGAGCTTGGTCGCGCATTAATGTCTGATGAGCTTTCTGCCTATCGCTTTGAAATAGCCGGCCATACAGATGCGGTTGGGACAAGGGAATATAATATGGCCCTTTCCGAATACCGGGCCAAGGCGGTGATGGATTATCTAGTTACCAAATTTGGGATTGATGCTGGCAGGTTAGATACGATCGGCTTTGGTGAAGAGCACTTGCTTAACACTGCAAATCCCGAAAGCGATAACAACCGCCGGGTACAGATAACGCGCCTTAATAGAATGTAAGCATAAAATATAGTTGAAAATATTATTTCTTAACCGCGAAGCCTTCGTTTAAAAGCTCGGCCAAAACATTTTCCACGTCTGATTTTATGCGCATCGGCGGTATGGCCGCGAATGCGGCTGACATTATTTCTGCCATTTCATCGCCGGTCATTCCCTCGCCAACAAGCCGCCAAATAGCGGCGGCGGTGGGGTTAAGGTTATAAATAGCAACTCCATCGGGATGGACTAAAAATATATCTTCGTCTACTTCGCGGAAATCAGTTTGTGGGTGGCGCAATATAATGGCGTTCATTTCAATACTCATTGACTAAATCTTTCCAAAAGCAATTTTGCACCATCTTCGCTTGAGCCATATTTTAAGCGCAGGCATTCAGTGCCCGCAACCATCGCATTAAAATTGTCTAACATTTCTAATGCACCAACTTCATGGCCAATGCTTTGCATAATTGTATGTTTTAATATTTCGCTATTGGAAGCTGAGATTATTTCAGGTGCTGCCCCTTGTTCGCGTTCCAATAAAATAATTCTGTTAATAGGTGCGCGGGTGCCTAACGGGGCAAGCAATTTTTTGTCCATATCAACATATAAAAAACTTTCGCTTTTAGGGCCTTGGTGAGAATTAATAAAATCCATTCTTTCAGGGGAAATATCATCCGGCAACGGCAAGCGCAGGCGCGGTAATAGCCCCGGCGAAACGCCCATGGACGGTGTGGTTTTAGGCGATGGATCTACTGGAATTACATCATCTGCAAACACCCGCATCCCCGCCGCCGCCAGCAATACCGCCATGGTGCTTTTGCCTGTGGCATGAGTGCTGGGAAAAACGGTAAGTGCGCCATCAAATTCAACCGCCGCCGCATGCAGGGCAAGCAATTTATCGCTAGCTGCTATGAAGGCCCGTTCCATATCCAAAAGAAGATCACAAACCGCATCAACCGGGTCTGCCAGAACCATGCGCCCGCCTTCTAGCCACGGTGAGGTTCGCTCATAGCCAGCAGGGCCACGCCTTAATGTTATTAGGGGTGCTGATTTTTCATCTTCAGCGGAGATGATTTTTCCCTTACCCCAGCCACAAAGAACGCCTTTTAAAACACCAACAAGCTCGTCACAGCCATCAAAGGCTATGGGATTCTCTAAACAATCAAATTGCAGCTGCATCAACGCATTTTCCTTGGCCACACCTGTAAAGTGCGCAGAAATATAAATAAAGGGCAATAAAGCCAGATAAACAGCCACACAACCTGAATGCAACCTGAATACCTCCTTCAGTAGGGTTTAAGGCTGGATAGGGCATTCTTTTGCTCATAAAATGTAATTTAAAAGGTTTATAATAAATCAACCGCCGCAAAATACCCGGTGCATGCAAAACGCCAAAAAAGACGGAGAATGACAGATGGGCAGCAAAGAAACTAAAAAATCCTCCCGCAAGATTAAACGCAGCAGGGCCTTGGCTTTGCTTGGAATAGCCGTGGCGGCAGCATATGTGGTGCCGACCCTTACCCCCCTTGGCGGTGCCAATGCATCTGGTGGTGGCAGTGGTGGCAATAAAGGCGGCTTTTTTGGTGGCGGCTCAGGTGGTGGACGTGGTGGCGGATTAAGCAGCTTTGGTTCCGGCGGTCGCGGTCAATTCATAATCAATGATAAAGTAACGGCAACGGAATGTGCCGAATGCCACATGGCATATGGTGCCGATGCCCTGCCCCAAGGTTCGTGGAAACTAATCATGGGCGATCTTTCCAACCACTTTGGCGAAGATGCCAGCCTTGATGAAGCAACCCGCAAGCATGTTGAAGATTATCTGGTCGCAAACGCACCCAGAGGCACCGGCCCGCTTAGAATTAGCGAAGCCCGCTGGTTTGTGAGCGAGCACCGGGGCGAGGTATCGCCTAGAAAGTTAAAGCAAGCCAAATCGTGGGCCAATTGCGAGGCTTGCCATTAACTAAGGCTAAAACTAAGACCAAGAACATATTTATTGCTTGAAAGCATTGCTCATTTTAATTAATTGATGCTTCCAATATAAAGAATCCGTCAACTTCGGGCCTCTCCCCCCCTTTTTTCCCGCAGGTTCGAGATTGATGGTTTGACGGCGCCGCCCCTGAAAATGGAGCGGCGCCGTCTTTTATTTTTTAAATTTTTCGCGCTGTTTTTATTTTAAGAACTATTTATCGTTAGCGGCTTGTTTTTCGGCCTCAGAAACCTTGGCCCGAACATCATCCATATCCAGACCTTTAATCTGGCCGATTAGCTCTTCCAAAGCTGATTCCGGCAACGCGCCCGGTTGCATAAATACCATAACTTTTTCACGGAACGCGGCAATGGTGGGGATCGAGCGAATACCGAACTGACCCGCTAGCATTTGTTGGGCTTCGGTATCGACCTTGGCAAAAGCAACGTCGGTGTGTTTTTCCGAAGCGGCGGTAAAAACCGGACCAAATGATTTGCACGGGCCGCACCATTCTGCCCAAAAATCGATTAAAACAATGTCGTTGGATTCGATGGTGCTATCCAAGTTTTCCTGTGTCATTTCAATGGTAGCCATAATATTTCCTTTGATATTCAATTAATTAGCATAAATGAGGGCTTTCTAACCCGCTAAAAAGCATGTTTAGTTTTTTCTAATATAAGGCAGGAAAAGCACCATTGCCACCCCCCTACCGGACATTTTTGTTATTTAAGCAAATTTGGCAGCCACAGGGTCAGCGCCGGAAATAATACCAGCAGCAGAACCCGAATTATATCCGAGACCACAAACGGCAATACCCCAATAAATGTTTCTTTTAATTTGACCGCCTTGGCCATGGAATTGATAACAAATACGTTCAAGCCCACTGGCGGGGTAATTAGGCCAACCTCAACCACAATCAATACTATTACCCCAAACCACATTTTAAGGTCGTCTTCACCCATGCCAAAATCAAGGCCGGCTATGATCGGCCAAAATATTGGAACGGTCAGCATTATCATCGCCAGGCTATCCATTACGCAGCCCAATAATAAATATGTAACCAACATTATTAAAAGTACCGACATTGGGTCCAAACCGCTGGAACCGATAACCCCGGCCAACTCCATCGGCATGCGCGACAGACCCAAAAACGCATTAAAAAAATCAGCCCCTAATATTATAAGAAAAATCATGGCGGTTGATGTTGCGGTTGCCAATATGCTTTCAATAAAACCGTTCCATCTTAGCCCGCCTCGCCACACCGCAACTATGGCTGTGCCCAGCGCACCAAATGCCGCACCTTCGGTGGGGGTAAAAACCCCTAAATAAATGCCGCCAATAACGACTAGAAAAATAACTATGACCGGCCACGTTTCAAATAAAGCGCGCCTACGTTCATCTTTGCTTGCCTTGGGGCCAACTGGGCCTGCTTCAGGTTTTATGCGCACGTATATGGCAATGGTCAAAAGATAGCCCAATGCCGCCATAACACCGGGAATGAATGCCGCCTGAAACATGGTCACGATGTTTGCTTCAACCGCAATTGCAAAAATTACCAGCACCACCGATGGCGGAATTAAAATTCCTAGTGTGCCGCCGGCGGCAAGCGCACCGGTTGCCAGCGCACCGGAATAATTAAATCTCTTTAATTCTGGCAGGGCGACTTGAGCCATGGTCGCAGCGGTGGCAAGCGATGAGCCGCAAATAGCACCAAACCCGGCACAGCCACCAACCGCGGCCATGGCAACGCCGCCACGGCGATGGCCAAGATAAGCATTGGCAGATTTAAACAGTGCCGAAGAAAGCCCTGCCTTGGTTGCAAACTGGCCCATTAATAAAAACATTGGGATAACCGAAAGGTCATAATTGGCAAACCGCCAATAGGCCGATGTCATTGAATAATTCATCAATGCATCCCATCCGGATATGGAAACATAACCACCAACACCAACCACAATCATCGCGACTGCAACCGGAATGCGTAATGCCAAAAGACCGACCAGCAAGGTTATGCCGGAAATAGCTATTTCAAAGCTGGTCACGGAAAATCCTCGTCATATCGTGTATGGCCGTATAAAAGCTGGTCAGGAATAAAAGAGCTAAAGAAAAAACGATAAATGGATAAGCCCACCATAGCGGCAGGGCTAGAATGTATGTTGTTTCGTTATAATTTAATGTATTGAATCCACCCAGCGTCATCCGCCACGCTAGCAGGCCTGAAATAATGCTAAGCAACAACGACCCGACAACATCCAATGATGTTTGTAGTTTTTTAGGTGCCCAACTAAGGAATACATCAACAATCACGTTGCCCCGGGTAATCTGGCAATAGGGTAAAAACAAAAAAACCGTTATCGCGGTACCCACAGATACCATTTCAAAATCACCATAAACGGGCATAGAAAAAAGCCAGCGCCCAATAACGCTAATCACCACCATAATTATAAGCCCGCTCATTATAAGCCCTCCCAAAATGGCAGCCATTTTGGAAAAGAAATAAAGAGCCTTACCTATTTGGCCGATTTGGCCGATTTGATCGATATGGTTTTCTGGCTGGTTTTGCATATCTGTCATTGTGTCAATGTGTCACATTTATTGGGAATATTTATCCAAAAGCACACGTGCCTCGTTAACCAGCGCATGGCCATCAAATCCCTTTTTATTCATTTCTGCAATCCAGCGATTTGTCACCGGAACCTCGGTCATGGTGCGAAGCCTGGCGCTTTCAGCAGGTGACATGGTGATTAATTCACCCGATTGTGCCGCCTTTTCCATTCCGGGAATTTCCGCCGCATCCCATATTTCACCCAACCAGCGAGCTATGTTTTCGCCTGAGTTATTATCGATAACTTTTTGTAGCTCAGTTGGCAGGCTGTCATATTTTGCCCGGTTCATGGCAAGCATAAATGTCGAGGTGTTGATATACTTTGCCTTGGGATCGCCTAGCATGGTGTGATAGTCCACCATCTCATGAGTTTTGAGCGGAAGAGTTACCTGAAAAGGTATCATCACCGCATCAACAATTCTTTTAGATAACATTTCAGGTATTTTCGGCACAGGCGCACCAATGGGTGTTGCGCCCATGGCCTCTATTAACCACCCGCCGGTGCGCGTTGGGGTGCGAATTTTCATGCCCCTAATGTCATCTGCTTTGCGAATAGGGTCGTGGGAATGAAAAGTCTGACCGGCATGAACAAAAATAGAGATTAATTTGTAATCCTTAAATTCATCACCATGCTTTTGCACATATTTATTGAGCGCAAGATTGGTTGCCGTTGTGTTGGTGTGTATAAATGGCAACTCAAATACTTCGGTTTTAGTAAAACGCCCGGGCGTGTAGCCAGGAAGCGTCCAAATAATATCAACCACGCCATCGCGGGCTTGGTCTGCCAGTTGTGGCGGCCTGCCGCCCAACTGCATAGCCGGATAAATATCAATCTTTAAACGCCCACCTGATTCCTTCATTACCTTTTCAGCCCATGGAATCAGCATGGTCATATGCGTATGCGATACCGGAGGCATAAAATGGTGTAATTTAAGGGTTATTTGTTCTTCTGCTTTTGGGGTCTTTGAAATGCCGCTAATCAGCCCTAGGGTCAAAATACCCAAAGCGGCAAATTTCAAAAATTTAAACATTTATTTGTCTCCCAAAAATGTCTTATATGCCCATGGTGGTGGGTGTGCTTTAGTGTAGGTCGGCACCATACGCTGTGGCAATACACCACAGCTAGGAGAAATTAAAATGGACCATGTGTTTCATCGCAGCCCCCGAACCCCCCTGCCCTACGCCGTTGGTGGCGACGGCATCTATATAATAGATGAAAAGGGAGACCGTTATATTGATGCCTGCGGCGGCGCAGCGGTATCGTGTCTAGGGCACAGTGATGAAACGGTCAGACAGGCGATCCATAATCAGGTCGATAAGCTGGCGTTTGTTCATAGTGGGTTTTTTACCACCCACGTTATGGAAGATCTTGCTGATCGTCTGTCATCATTGGCGCCCGATGGTCTTGACCGGGCATATTTGGTATCCGGTGGATCCGAAGCAATGGAATCGGCGTTAAAACTAACCCGGCAATATTTTCTAGAATCTGGCCAGCCTGAACGAACGCATATTATTGCGCGTGAACAAAGCTATCATGGCAATACCTTAGGCGCGCTGGCAACCGGCGGTAACATGCTACGGCGTGAACCGTTTCAGCCGCTGCTTGCAAATAACGTAAGTCATATTTCGGCGTGCTATGCCTATCGCCATCAAAAAAATAATGAAAGCCCAGAAGCATATGGCACCCGCGCCGCACAAGAACTAGAAGATGAAATTTTGCGTGTTGGCGCAGAAAAAGTTGCAGCATTCGTTGTTGAGCCAGTTGTAGGCGCAACCGTAGGCGCAATAACTGCGGCTCCTAAATATTTCAAACGTGTGCGCGAAATTTGCGACAAATATGGCGTGCTGCTGATACTAGACGAAGTCATGTGTGGCATGGGCCGCACTGGAACATTGTTTGCCTGCGAACAAGAAGGCATTTCACCAGACATGCTAGCCACCGCAAAGGGATTGGGTGCGGGCTATCAGGCAATTGGTGCGCTTTTGGTGTCGGGTAAAATTTTTGAAACCTTGGTAAGCGGTAGTGGATTTTTCCAACACGGTCATACGTATATGGGTCACGCAACCGCTTGCGCGGCATCATTGGCGGTGCTGGATGTAATTGAACGCGATAACTTACTAGCAAACGTAAAAAAACAGGGCGAAACATTAAACCGCCTGCTACACGAACAATTTGATAATAACCCCTACGTTGGCGATATTCGTGGCCGTGGTTTATTTCAGGCAATTGAATTGGTTGCTGATAAAAGCTCAAAAGAACCTTTTGATCCGGCGCTAAAATTACATGCCCGTATTAAAAATCATGCCATGGCCAAACAAATGATGTGTTACCCCATGGGCGGCACTGCCGATGGCAAGCGCGGCGACCATGTTCTGTTGGCCCCGCCTTATATTGTAAACGAAGAACAAGTAGCGGAAATTGTAAATCGCCTTGGCCAAGCGGTGGATGCGGCTATCAGTGAAATATTGTAACACCCGCCAAACAAAAAACCCTCAGCCAGCCATCAGGCCGACCGAGGGGGTTTTTAATGGCTAGGCAGATTTTAAAGTGCCCTTCTGGCGCGCCGCAAAATTTAAAAATTATTTTGCTGCCTTCACGCGAAT
>DAOWFB010000156.1 GCA_030638205.1 Thalassospiraceae bacterium | reverse complement strand
GCTGTTTTACGCAGGCTTGACCCAGCATCGGGAAGTGGAGATTTAATAACCCGCGGCCACCTGATGATGGACACCTCGCGCCACCTTTGCACATGGAAAGAAACGCAGGTCAATTTGACGGTAACCGAATTTTTGCTTTTGCACGCGCTGGCCGCTAACCCCGGTCACGTTAAAAGTCGTGATCAGTTAATTGACGCGGCATATGGCGAAAACATTTATGTCGATGATCGCACCATAGATAGCCACATCAAGCGTCTGCGCCGTAAATTCCGCGCCGCCGTTCCTGACTTTGACGAAATAGAGACCCTTTACGGCGTTGGCTATCGCTACAAGGCAGATTGATTTAAACTGGGCCGCATGGAAAAAACCGATAGCGATAGCGCAGGCACACCAGATCACGCCTCTATTCATGACCATGTTCGTGAGCATATTCATAGTCACGGATTGAGCGGGCGTTTTTCACGTATTACACTGCGAATTCTTGCGGTCAATCTGTTGGCACCGGCGATACTGGTCGCGGGTATTTTTTATCTTGATGAATACCGTCGCAATCTGATTTCAACAGAACTTTCCGGCCTGCGCACCCATGCAGAAATTTTTGCGGTTGCCCTTGGCGAGAGTGCGGTTTCGCCCATGAGTCAGGTGCTTGTGCCTGAACTTTCATCACAAATTGTACGCCGCCTTGCCTTTACCGCTGAAACCCGGGCCCGACTTTTCATGCCGAACGGCAGGCTGGCTGCCGATTCCCGAAAGCTGCTTGAGCCGGGTGGCCAGGTACAAAGAGAAGACCTGCCCCCGCCGGTAACCGAAGAAGAAAAAGCAAGTTTTTTAAGCGGCGTGTTTCGAGCAATTGATAGGCTGTATAATTGGCTGCCCGGCGGTGATGATTACACGCTCTATAAAGAAAACATCCAACAAAAAGCAAGCGATTACCCCGAGGTAATGGCGGCCATGCAGGGTGAGGTATGGGTGGCGAGAAGATCAATGCCTGACGGATCGCTGGTGCTGACCGTTGCCATGCCGATAACGCGTTACAAACAAACGCTGGGCGTGATTTTTCTTTCCAAAGGTTCAGGCGAAATTGATGCCGCCCTTTATGAGGTGCGCCTGGATATACTTAAAGTATTTATCGTAGCGCTGGTTATTACGGTTGCTCTTTCGTTTTATCTGGCCGGAACAATAGCCAGACCCATACGTTCATTGGCGTTGGCAGCCGAATACATTCGCAAAGGCCATCACCGCCAACACAAAATCCCGGATTTCGGCGAACGTTCCGATGAAATTGGCGAACTGGCCAGAGCCCTTAGCGATATGACCGAAGCATTATGGACACGGATGGACGCCATTGAGCGCTTTGCCGCCGATGTTTCCCATGAAATTAAAAATCCGCTTACATCAATTAAAAGTGCAGTTGAAACCGCGACACGAATTGAAAATATATCTCAGCAAAAAAAGCTGATGGCTATTATTCAAGATGATGTGGAAAGGCTTGACCGCCTGATAACCGACATTTCTGATGCTTCTAGATTGGATGCCGAACTAAGCCGAGCTGAAACGGTAAAGGTAAATATTTCTTCCATGTTAGAAACATTGGTCAGCATACATGATGCAACCAAACGTGATGGTGAGCCTGTGGCCGTGCTTAAGGTAGAAGAAAATTTAATAACCGAAGGAATGGAAGACCGCCTGGTGCAGGTATTTAGAAACCTGCTTGTCAATGCAATTACCTTTAGCCCCGATGGTGGAATAATAAAAATAGCAGCAACAAAAAATAACAGCGATATTATTATAACCGTTAGCGATGATGGCCCCGGCATAACGCCGGGAAAAGAAATGGCAATTTTTGATCGCTTTTATACCGAACGCCCGGTAGCAGAGAAATTTGGAACCCATTCGGGCCTTGGCCTTGCCATATCAAAACAGATTATTGATGCCTATGGCGGGCAAATAATGGCTGAAAACATGATAAACCAAGCTGGCAAAATCACTGGTGCTCGTTTCAGGGTGTGCCTAACCGCTGTCTCTTAAATCCGCCTAGTAAATTCCCCTGGGGCTGAAACTCCCACAACTCGTTTCTTTTTGCTATGATGCATTTATGGCTAGTTTTATTGACACTGTTCACGCTACCACGGTCGCCATAAATGGCGATGGTGTGCTTATTCGTGGGCCCGCCGGTAGCGGAAAATCGGATCTTGCCCTACGCCTGATAGATGCAGGCGCAGGCCTGATCGCCGACGATTATACCAAGCTTGAAATAAACGACGGTCAGGTTTTTGTTTCTCCGCCTGAAACCATTTCCGGAATGATGGAGGTGCGCGGCATTGGGGTCATGCACATTGGCACATCAGGTCAAGCCCCGCTAATGATGATAGTTAACCTAGTGCGCCATGAATTAATTGAACGCCTGCCCGAACACTTGAATACGGAAATAATGGGCACACCCATTCCGTTAATTGAAGTTGATCCGTTTGAACCGTCAGCCGCCGCCAAGGTACGTATGGCATTAAAGGCAATAAAGGAAAAAATATTCATTGAAGATGGCCATAAACACGGCATGGAAACAAAACAATGAGCGCGCCCGCAACCGCCCAACGCACGGTGGTGCTGGTTACCGGAATGTCCGGCGCTGGCAAAACCACCGCATTAAAAGCATTAGAAGACATGGGGTTTGAAGCGGTTGACAATATACCGCTGTCATTAATTCCAAACCTTAGCGCCCCAACGTCAAGCATTAACACAGATGATAACGTTCGTGCGCTTGCCATTGGGGTTGATATCCGAACCCGAGATTTTAATTTCGATACATTTGCAAATGTCGCATCGACACTTAAAAAAAATAAAAAGCTTGAGGTAAAAATACTGTTTGTTGATTGCAGCGATGATGAGCTTCTTTTGCGCTATAGCGAAACCCGACACCGCCACCCATTAGCACAAGACCGCCCGGTAATTGACGGCATTAATCTTGAGCGCCAACGCATGTCGCAGTTGGCCCATATGGCCGATATAAAAATTGATACAACCGGACGCTCACCCGGCGATTTAAAATCCCATTTGGGTGAACATTTTATAAGCACCAATAACAAGGGGCTTGCAGTGTTTTTAACTTCATTTGCATTTCCTCGCGGGTTGCCACGCGAAGCAGATATGGTGCTGGACGTTCGTTTTTTACAAAACCCTCACTATGATCCAGAACTAAGGGAATTAACCGGGTTAGATGTGGCGGTGGGCCGTTTAATAGAAAGCGACCCCTATTTTAATTCCTTCATGACAAATGCACAGAACCTTATAAAGCCACTGTTACCAAGGTTTGCAGCAGAGGGGAAATCCTACCTAACTATTGCCATAGGCTGCACTGGTGGAAGACATCGTTCTGTATTTGTTGCCGAACGGTTAAGTAAGTGGCTAAATGAACAAGAACAAAGATCTAAAGTTAGCCACCGCGAAATGGAAAAATAATCTGCTACAATAATCTGCTACAATAATATGGTAGCAATCTGGCGAGGTAAAAATAAAATGATTGGGCTTGTTCTTGTCACCCATGGCCGACTGGCCGATGAAATGCTGGCTGCACTAGAGCACGTAGTCGGCCCACAGGAAGCGTTTAGCAATGTTTGCATCGGCCCTGATGACGACATGGAAGAACGTCGTGGACATATACTAGAGAGCATTTCCAAGGTTGATGACGGCAACGGCGTTATTTTATTAACCGACATGTTTGGCGGCACGCCATCTAATTTGGCCATAAGCGTAATTGAAAAAGCCAATGTCGAGGTTGTTGCCGGTGTTAATCTGCCCATGCTTATAAAGCTGGCCAGCGTGCGTGAAGGCTCGTCGCTTATGGAGGCGGCAACGCAGGCCAAGGATGCTGGACGTAAATATATCAATATCGCATCAGAGCTTTTGAAGCAGGAATCTTAAAATACCATGCCGTCCAAAGACAATTCGCGCGAACTGGCCATAAGAAACGAACGCGGGCTACACGCCCGGGCGGCAGCCAAATTTGTAAAAACTGTTGGTGAGTTTGACGCAGAAACATCTGTATCAAAAGATGGGCAAACAGTTAATGGCTCATCAATAATGGGGTTGATGATGTTGGCCGCAGGCATAGGCAGCACCATAGAGGTAAAGGCAAGCGGTTCCGATGCCAGCCAGGCACTAGATGCGCTAGAAAAACTGGTGGATGACAGATTTGGCGAAGAAATTTAAAAAAGAGATTTGAAATCAGATGAACCCCAAAATAACAAAAAGAACGACAAAAAAAGTTGCAGTAAAAACTGCAAAAAAAGAAGTTGTAATAGATGGGCTGGGCATATCTTCCGGTATCGCCATAGGCACCGTTCATGTGCGCGAAAGCGGCTCTGTTTCAATTCCTGAATATAAAGTTCCGGCCTCAAAAACTGCTGATGAATTAAAGCGTTTTGAAACTGCGCTTTCAACTGCACGCAGGCAAGTTGGTAGGCTTAAAAACAAGGCTGATAAATTGCCTGCGGCGGCGGCCGAAGAAATGGGGCTATTGCTTGAAGCATATATCCAAATGCTGGGTGATTCGCGCCTTGTTCGCGGCTCCATAAGACGAATTAAAGAAAACCGCATTAACGCCGAAGCCGCCATTCAGGATGAAATAAACGATATTACCCAAGGCTTTGCCCAGCTTGATGATAGCTATATAGCGGCCCGGGTTGACGATATTCGCGAAGTTGCCGACCGAATTATTCGCGCGCTTACAATGGCCCATGTACGCCCCATATCCACCGTGCCCAAGGGCAGCATTTTAATTTCCGAAGAAGTAACCCCCGCCGATGCGGCCCAGCTAGACCCCAAACGGGTTGTTGGTTTTGCTGCGGTTATTGGTGGTGCGCAGGGCCATACCGCAATTATGGCGCGCGCCCTTGGCCTGCCCGCAGTATTGGGCGTGCCGGGATTAAAAGAAATAGCAAGGTCGGGGGACACTATTGTTGTTGATGGCGAGGTTGGGCGTGTTATTTTAAACCCAACGCCCTCAACGCTAGCAACGTTCGAGGCAAAACAGTTTGAATACAAACGCAAACAATCAAAATTTACCAGATTAAAGCGCCAGCCAGCAATCACCCGTGATGGGGTTGAAATATCTCTTTTTGCCAACGTCGAGCTGCCCATTGAAATGCCACAAGTAATGATGGCCGGTGCGGCTGGTATTGGGTTATTGCGTTCTGAATTTATGTTTATGAACCGCGACGACCTGCCCGGTGAAGAAGAACAATTTCGCATGCTTAGAGATTTAGTAAAAACCTTAAGCGGGCGCACATTAACCGTACGGACATTGGATATTGGCGGAGAAAAGCTGGCGCAATCATTAACCGGTGATGTGGGTGAAAGCGCCCAAAGCGCATTGGGTCTGCGTGGTATTCGCCTATCGCTGGCAAGGCCAGATTTGTTGGAAACACAATTTGCGGCAATTTTACGCGCTAGCGCACTTGGACCCATAAGAATTTTGCTGCCCATGGTTTCCACCACCAGCGAAGTAAAAAAATCGCGGGAAATATTGAAAAAAGTTGCCAAAACACTAAAGCGCAAAAAAATTGCCATGTCTGAAAAGCTGCCCCCACTTGGCGTAATGATAGAAGTGCCAAGTGCAGCATTAACCGCAGATGCATTAGTAAGCGTTTGTGATTTTTTCGCCATCGGTTCAAACGATTTAACCCAATACACACTGGCCATTGACCGATCCGATGAACAGGTTGCCAGAATGTATAACCCGCTTCACCCCAGCGTATTGCGCCTAATCGAAATGAGCATAAGTGCGGCTCTCAAAGGACGCATACCCATATCCATCTGTGGTGAAATAGCCGGCGACCCCCGCTTTACCGCCCTGTTGCTAGGCCTTGGCGTGCGCGAGCTTTCCATGAGCGCCCACACCATTTTGGCGGTCAAGCAACGGGTGCGCGAGATTGACCTTTCTGCCGCCTCTGAACGCGCCGGCGGCATAATGGCACAGTCAGATTCTGGGCGCATTGCCATGCTATTAGACGATTTTAACGCATTAGTTTAAGCACGCTGCAGGGGCAGCGGCGCGTAGTCACGCGCGTGGGTATAAGAACCCTATAAGCTGCCCTTATTTCTTGCCCTTAAGTCCTTGGGCTGGTATCACCCGTGCTTGAAGTTTCACATTTTAAGACCCATATGGCTGGGCATGGCATATAGCCTCTTATCCTCTTAATCCTCTGGAGACAGTTAATGAGCAAAGCTAACGATTACCAAGTTGCAGATATTTCTTTGGCCGAATGGGGCCATATGGATATTGACCTTTCAAACACCGAAATGCCGGGCCTTATGTCCATCCGCGAAGAATACAAAGGCAAACAGCCATTAAAAGGTGCGCGCATTGCGGGTTCGTTGCACATGACCATCCAGACCGCAGTTTTAATTGAAACCCTAGAAGACCTTGGCGCCGAAGTTCGCTGGGTTTCTTGCAACATTTTTTCAACCCAAGACCATGCCGCAGCGGCCATCGCCGATAACGGCACGCCTGTTTTTGCGCACAAGGGCGAAACACTGGAAGAATATTGGGATTTCACCCACCGTTTATTCGCTTGGGGTGACGGCGG